>BBBF01000004.1 GCA_001315925.1 Thermocladium modestius JCM 10088
AAGAGGAAATAAAGGCAATGCAAGAACAAATGATCAAGATGCGAGAAGAGATCAATGGGCTACGCGCGGCCGTGGGCGAGCTGAGGGAGACCATGAGGGCTAACACGGAAGAGATAAAGTCGCTTAAGGCAGATGTGTCGTTCCTGAAGAGGCAGGGATCGGAGACTCGATCCCTTCTTGGGTCGCTCACCGAGGCCGTTTTCCAGGATAAGGCTTTGAGGAGGTTAGAATCCATCATGAGCTCCGCCGGGGGGGAGTCCGTGGTGGATATCAGGTACAACGCCGCTATTGACGACAAGGAATTCGACCTATTAATAATAGGGTCAAGGACTGTGTATGCGGTGGAGGTGAAGGTACGGCACAGGAGGCAGGACGTGGATTACTTGCTCAGCAAACTGGGTTTGGCGGAGAAGGAGTTTAAGGGTAAGAAGGTGATTGGCGTGCTGGCCGGGATAAGAATGACTAGGGCCGTCAAATCCTATGCCCGTGGCCTGGGCATGCTCGTCATTTGAGGACGCCCCCCCCTCATTAATCCCAGCCCGGCAGCATCGGGATTAGGAGAACAGTAGGGACGCATAGCTTGCAATGCCTGCTTCTAATCGCGTCGGGAATGAGGGAGGGGGCGATCACTTGCTCTCTTAGGATCAACTGCAAGGATAGAGCGCTGGGCGTAACGCAATACAGTGGCCCGGGAGAGCGATCCCCCCCTTGTCCCGCTCGTTCCCTGTAATGTGTGAGCCCGGTCGGGCGCGCACAATGGCGGGGGGGATCCGAGAAATAGGCTATAT
The DNA here is from genome assembly GCA_001315925.1 of Thermocladium modestius JCM 10088. Taxonomy (GTDB): domain Archaea; phylum Thermoproteota; class Thermoprotei; order Thermoproteales; family Thermocladiaceae; genus Thermocladium; species Thermocladium modestius. The sequence continues at coordinate 789 of BBBF01000004.1, forward strand.
AGATATATAGAAGGTTTATTTGGGCGTTCCAGGCTCACTTCCTAGAACGAGCGGTTTATCCGCCTCCGTATTTCTAATTATTACGACCAAGTTCTCCTCGTTTTCCTTTCTAAGTATTATATCTATATCATCCCGCTCCACATATCCATTATCGTTGAATGGGCTATCGTGGCCCGGTATTATGTAGCTGGGCTTCAATGACTTTATCCGCTCAATGCTGGACTTAGCCGTGGCCGCGTCGAAGAAGATCAAATCAGGCATTCCCCTCCTGTACGCGCGGAGATTCGGGACAGCGTCGCCAGCTATTACTACTCGATCCACCCCCCCCACCACCACTGAAATGTGGCCAGGCGTGTGGCCAGGCGTGTAAATTATGCTGGCGTTGGCCGATATGCGTTGATTATCGCTGACCAGCAGTAAATCCATGCCTTTCAGTAAATCCTTGAACTTAGGAGTCAAGCCATCCATGGAGCCAGAGAGCGAGCCCTTCTCCAGCTCGGCTGGGCTGATAATTATCTTTGAGTCGTGAAATAGATCCACGTTTAGGCAATGATCCCAATTCAGATGAGTTAGAACCACAGCATCTATGTCCCTGGTCGTTAATCCATTACCGCTCAACCTAGCCATCAATTTATCCCTGCTGCCGAAGTGGCCCGTATCGACCAATACGTTTATATCATCCTGGATCAAGGTAACCGCTGCCGCCCCCATAGTACCTATGCTGCTCCTAATGCCGGCTCCCGGCAGCAACCTCACTATCTTCACGCGGTATCACCGTAGTACTTGTAATCGCTGCTGAAGTACTCCAAGTGCATCTTCTTATATTGATACTTGGTCAACGCCTCCTCGTTAACCTCTATGCCGAGGCCGGGCTTACTGCTTGGGTGGAGATACCCATCGCTGATATCGAAGTATTCCTTGACTAGGCTACGCCTAACCGTTTGCGCGTCCAACCAATACTCCAATATTAGGGCATTCGGCACTGTTGATAAGGCATTGATGGAGGCAGCCGTGGCTATGGGTCCATTTGGATTATGGGGGGGCCACCGCCACGTTATTCACATCTGCCATTGCAGCCACGTGCTGAACGCCCTTATCCCACCCACGTGGCAAACATCTGGTTGAATTATATCAGCGGCATTGCTGGAGAGCAGGTCCCAGAAGCGACCAACCGAGGTAAGCCTCTCCCCCCCAGTGGCTATGGGCACCCTTGACGCTTGCTTTACTTCCCTCATGGATATTATGTTCTCCTCGGGCACAGGCTCCTCAAGCCAGAATGGGTTGAATTCCTCTATTGCGTGTGCTATATTTATGGCAGTCCTAACGTTGAACCGGCCGTGGGCTTCTATCATTATATCGACGTTATCGCCAACCGCATTCCTCACCGCCTCTATTCTCTTAATGGCTGCTTTGAAATCCTCCGATGATATGGTAGGACCGGCTGCTCCGAATGGGTCGAACTTCAATGCTGTGAAGCCCTGCTTGACCACATCAACGGCCGCCTCGGCGAATTTCTCGGGCTCCTGGGCGCCGGATATGAAGCATTCGCATACACCCTCAGCCTGTCAATGGATCGCCCGCCCAGCAATTCGTAGACGGGCTTCTTAAGGGACTTACCAACGGCGTCCCACATTGCCTGCTCTATTGCGCTTATTGCGGTGGATAGTATTGGGCCGTGACGCCAGAAGAAGTTCCTGTTAAGGAAGTTGGTTATTTTGTTTATCTCGATTTCCCTGCCTATAAGAAATGGAGCGAAATCATTGACGGCGGCAGCAATCGTCTTCTCGAAGTCACCCATGGTTCCCTCACCATACCCCCCACCACGCCCTCGTCGGTCTCAAGCCTGACTATTACAAAGTTACGCCACACCGCAGATACCAAGAAGGTATCTATTTTGGTTATCTTCATATTCGCCTGGAAAAGTTATAAAATTATTTATACTTTTCCGAATACGCACAATTAGGTGCCAACTCCAATTAATGCATGACGAATTCCATGTATTCCATGATCATCAACGTCACTGGCAAAATTAATGATTGATCAATGATTGAATTATAACCTTAGTCTCAGTCATCTCCCTCATAGTATCCCTGACGCTCTCCCTTCCAATACCTGACTTCTTATATCCACCGAAGGGCAGGTTATCGAACCTAAGCCTGGTGGTGTCGTTTATGAACACGGACCCGGCCTTTATCTTAGAGGCCAACCTATAGGCCCGTGCAAAATCCCTGGTGAATATGGACGCATCAAGCCCATACTCCACCGAGTTCGCTACCCTAACCGCGTCCTCGTCGTCCTTTATCCTAACCACGGGGAGGACGGGGGGCCAAATACTTCCTCGCGAAGCACCCTTGCATCACGCGTGGCCTCAATTATGGTGGGAGGATAATAGAAACCCTTGCTGGGCACTTCCTTGTACCTAAATAGTACCTTGCCTCCCTTATCCAATGCATCCTTCACGAATAAATCCATCAATTTCACTGCATCCCTGGATATGAGGGGGCCGAGATCAACGTCTTCCCTTAATGGATCCCCAACGCGTAAGTTAAACGCCATATCGCTAGCATGCCAACGAACTTATCAAACACCTCATCCCTTACAAGTAACCTCTTAGTTGCGTTGCAGAATTGACCAGCATAGTCGAACCTACCTATTATTGCTGCTTGAGCGGCCCTGCTTAGATCCGCATCTTCGAGGACTATCATTGCATCGCTGCCTCCCAACTCCATTATTACCTTCTTTCCTTGAGCAACCGCCCGCCCAGCTAGGCTTAAGCCGACGGAGCTGGATCCCGTGAAGGTTATTAGGGATACCTTGGGGGGGTTATCCACGAATTCATCTCCTATTTCCTTCGCATCGCCCGTCACCACGTTTATGGCATCCTGCGGAAATCCTGTTTGCTTTATTATGTTAACTATCCTAGTTATGGTAAGCGGGGGGGCATACGAGCTCGGCTTTATTACTACTGAGTTCCCAGCGGCGAGGGCTGGAGCCACCTTGTGCGCCATGCTGTCCGGTGGGAAGTTAAACGGCGTGATCGCTCCCACTAGGCCGACTGGCTCCCTGACCACGAATGCGATCCTATTCTCATTGCCCGGGGGGTAATCGTATAGATCGAGCGGCACGAACTCGCCGCTGAAGACGTGGCTTATCTCTTGGGCGGCTAATTCATAGATGCTGGCCGTCCTCTCTATTATTAACTTGGTGCTTCGTATGGGTCGACCGATCTCGGCCGTGAGCAATCTAGCCAGCTCATCAGATTGATCCCTCAATGCCCTGGCCACTTCCTTGAGAAGCTTGGATCTCTTATATGCAGGAATGGCCATCACTTCGCTGCTCGCGTCATACGTTCTACCTATTATCTCCCTAATGGTCTCGCGGCTCATCATGGGAACCCTAGCTATTATTTCCTCTGTAGCCGGGTTGTAAACAGGTATTTCACTCGTCATGCGTTATTAGATCGGCGGCAATTTATATCGATTTGTATCCCTTCCGATACACAATTTTTACGATAATCAATGCCATACGTCGGAAACTATTTCAGCGACCCATTGTTGAATCGAGATCCAGCGCTAGATATATCATTCTCCTTTTGGTTGATTATTCAGTTATCTTCTCCTTCCTGGGCTTAAGCCTTATGAATAGGAAAACCCCCCATCAATATCAACGGAAGTATTGGCAGAACCACGGTGGAACCAACCATTATGCTCATCAAGTAGAGTTCCGTCAAGGATGATAATATCCTAGTTGTGTTTAGGAATATCTGCCTATTGACTAGGTAATAAATCATCTTGTCCCGCTTCATGTAATTCCACGTGAATACATCTATTATTGGATAGATCAATGGCGAGGTCAGCGAGAATGAATATAGGTATATCAACGGCGAGACCCACATAAATGGAATCGAGATGGCCAAGGCCAGAGCCGCCAGCATTGGTAGCCTCACGGGATTCAGCTTCTTCACCAATTTATCCCTTACTATATACACCGATAGCATGGAGACTATGGATAATGAATAATTGATTATGCTGAACGTGGTGTAATCGCCCTGGGCGTACTTATACAATATTATTGAATTTATATTTCCCAGTATATAATTAGCCCCCCCAGCTATAAGGGATAAGGCGATGGTCGATAAACCGTACGATTTATCCACCACGTGCATTTTTATTGCCTTATTCATGTCGAATTTCTCGCTGGTGAAAGGCACGTTCTTAACCACGAAGAGAATTGATGTCAATATTGCAGTAGATGCCATGAAGAGGACCACATATCCATATCCGCGAAGCAGCGAGAGGATCGCTCCATAAATCGCTGGCGAGGCTATTGAAGATATAACTCCCAAATACGCCGATCTGTTGAAGAATTTAAGCTTGTTATCCGTGTTGAAGAATATTATGTCCCAACCAGCCCAGTAGAATCCCTGCGCGATTCCGTAAACCGCCGCCAATTCGTACACGAACTCGAATGCCGACTTGTTCAATATGGCCAGGAGAAGGTAGAATAGTACATATAGGGAGATGCCTATCCTGTAATAAATCATGGACTCCTTTATTCTGCTGGAAATGAAGCCCACCATTAAATAGCCTACCAATATGAAAAATGAATTCAGAACCAAGAATATCAATGAATAGTAGATAGTAGATGAAACGTAGATGAACAACGCTATCAAGGGGGGGAGGAAATGCTATTCCCAAAGCCAAACAACCACGATGCCAGCAAGAACCTATTATTCATTTCCCATATCTTTGAATCAGTTGGTTAAACCCATTAATAAGCTTTATCTATATTCGTTGAAACAAATAATATGCTTCAAATAGCTCTATCTAGGCTCAAAATATAAATAAATATTTATCATTACAACTCCATGGTAATGGAGTCGCCGCTTCCCAACGTGATGGGTTCATCGAGCAATATGCTTCATCTTTGCCATAACTAAACTTAACCGGCTTTCCGTTGATTGAAATGGAGGTTACCTTCGCATTAAAGACATTCACGGCATTTATTCTCAACGACCCTAACACGCCGCTAATGGATATGGATCTCCCACTTGATATTAATGATCCCACGAAGCCAGGCGCTAATACTGGTCCTTTCAGGTCCTGGAGCCGCGGCTTGATTAGCACCAATCCAAGCGAACCCACATACCTGAATCCAGCCAATGCATTTGGTATATCCATCGATACTAATGGCCTGAAGTAATGACCATCACACTCTATGTGGTTCCAATAAATGCCGTAGTGAAGATATCTTTCATGGACGTTCCTCAATATTTCCAGGCCCTCCTTAATCATGCCCTCCCACATCATGTGCTCCGCAACCTGTATTTCCACGCCGGTCCATGGAGTATCCATTTGGCTGCTTATCCTGTATGGTATTCCAAGTCCGTTGAAGTACTTCATATCGCCGCTCAACGACGGCCTGGGCTTCCCAGGATAGGTCGCATTCAATAATCCTTCATTCTCCTTGTAATTATACTCATAAATTGCACGGAGCATGGATATCACCTTATCCCTATCTATGCTGTAGCCGATCCCAAGCAATTGATTCAGGTACCACTCGCCGGTCAATCCTGCAGTCATGCATGCCTCATCCCGTAACCCAGTGACGGGGGGGTCACGCCATAGATCGAAGTACTTGCCATTCCAAAGCAGCTTGACCATGTTCGAAACTGCCCTATCGTATATTTCATCTACCGTTTTGCTCAGCGATTCATCTCCAGCCTCGGTCCCAATTTCCCTGATGGCCCGCAATGCTGCCAGCCAAAGATCCGACGTAAACAATGCAATTCCGAAGAGGCTCATCGCGTCGAATGTATTCACGGTGGTGGGGGGGAAGTACATGGGCCCGCTCATCAATTGCCTCAACAAGTCCGCCTCCCGTTGATTGCGTCCAATCATTCCAGCCACTTGAGAGTAACCCTCATATCCCGAGGGCAATGTATGATAGGGAAGCCCCCCCGTTTTGGCATCATCATGCTGCCTAAGCATTGCATTCATTACTATGCCTATGCTGGGCCATATGCTCCTCAGGTAATCGCGATCCCCCCCGGTCCAACGATAGCTGAGCAATGACAACAATATGTATTCCGGCATCAAATCGTTTCTATCATAGGAGTCAATCTCGCTCGAGCCCCCCCTAAATGCGTGAGGAACCCTACCGCTTGGATCTACTCCCTTTTCAGCTATTGATCTAATCACACTCATTAACTTGTCCCGATCATGCTGTATAGATGGATCGCTGCGCAGGGCCTCCCTGTACATATTCATGTTGCTTGGGAACGCCAACGTGAACAGCTCATATTGGGGGGGAGATTCCTCGGGAGTCAATATGTGTCTTGAGAATTCAATCACGATTCGCTTAGCCAAGTCGGGAAACAATAAATTGACCCCCCCAACCGAACCCCCCCACAGCGCCACGTCCAAGGTAGAGATGCCGCAGCAACCGGGTCCTCCCTCCCATATTCCGAAAAAGCCGTTCTTTGTGAACCAAGATGATTTTGCAAACGTGGTTAGCTGGGACATCGCAAGATCTATTATCCATTCATCATAGTTTATATTGTATATATTATCGACGAATTTCCGCACATCCGCATATAGCGAATCATGGTTTGCAGCGACGTAATCCAAAACATCCGATAAGTTACTGAACATGTTCTCATAGTAGTGGCCAACGCGTTGCCCGTGATCTATGTGATTAGGATAGAACCAGGCAATTATTGCCACCAGCGTTTTCTCCTCGCCGGGCTTTAACCTAATTAGCCTTGTAAGCATTGAATATAAATCATAGCCCGTCGCCTCGGCATCAATCGAGCCATTTATCAATCCATCTCCCCCCCTGAAATCCACGAATATGGATCTTAGGCTCAACACCAGGCTTTCCCTATCTTTTCTATCTAGTTCGAAAGAGGCGCCGGAGTCCACGCCATCCACGTAGACCAGCCCCCCCAATTCTCCTCCATGCATTCCATGGCTGGTCGGCAAATTGACCCCCCCATTCATGGCTACTCCAGAGTAACGTGGGCTGGATATCGCCCTATTCCTGGTCATTGTTTGATCATTTATATTATGGGGGGGATTGCGCATAATGCCCATTAAAGACAGTGATAACTCCTTGCTGCCTTTATTCCTGAACCTGAACCTCAATATAATGCTTGGAATAGATGACCTGACAACATCGCCCACCACGAATGGACTGAATGCCTCCATCGACACCTCCAGGCCATATCTATCGAATGACGAATCGTTAAATCGAAGAATCGCCATGGGGGGGCCTTCCATCGTAATCTATGGAGTTAACAGGCCTAAGCCAAGGCATGTGATATGGATCCAGTATGGCATGAGGCCCGCATCCTCCATATGTTAAATCCTGGTCATTCTCTATCCAGAAGCCAGTTCTAAGAAGCCGCACTGGGGGGGGTCCTCTATATCGTCGCCGCCGACCCTTAATGCAAAGGCCAGATCCGCATCCGACACGTAGAACTCGTTCTGTCCATGCATTGTCCACCGCTTGTTATTGAATATAAGCCATTCCCTAAAAGTTCCATCGGGCCACAACTCTATGGAGCCCGTGCCCAATCCTCCCAACACTACCCCGGAGGAGGATTTAGCGCTGGATATTCTCATACTGGGAAAACCCCTATTGCTATTTAAGAATTATACTATTTATTTCATGTAAGTTGATACCTATTGATATATTCCAAAGTAATTTAACCCACAACTTAATGAACGCATATGCTTCCGCTTTACAGGGTGGGAAAGAAGCTGTGGATAGAGGCCCACTTAATGGGCTTAGTGAACCCCATAAACAGGATCTGGCTAGTGATGCCTTTTCAAGAGGATTGTCTAGTTGATGAGCCGCGCGAGGCTGTATTGCCCTACGATGAGGTGAAACGATTGTTCGCCGAGGTGAAACTGGATGAATTGATAAGAAACGAGAAAAACGAGACACGGCTTACTTCGCTGGAGCACATGTACATACCGTTATACAATCCTGGACGATACATGGCCAGAATAGGCGGTCAATTATCCGCGGTAACGAGACTTACCATAATGAAGAAAATACAAGAGGAAGTGCTACGCATGATGCCTAGTCATGTTCCTCCCCCCCTAAAGTGGGTACAGCTATCCATAGTAGGTAATGATGTGATCACGTGCGGCAGCAAAAACCCGAACCTAACATATATATTTAACAATGATGATAAAGCTAGAATGGAAATAAAAAAGCTGATTTTTAAGCGATAAATTAGCCTATTTCACTCACCTACGACGCATCAACAATGCGACCACTGCCGCTATTATCACTATTACAACTATTATTATGACGGCTATCGTAGTAGTGCTGGTGGTGGTTGGAGGCGGCACCGTAGTTGTGGTCGGCACGGTTGTAGTTGCAGTGGTGGTTGCAGTTGTAGTAGCTGTAGTAGTTGCAGTGACGGTAACCGTTGCCGGTGATGTTGTGGTGGTTGGAGGAGGCGTAGTGGTAGTAGTTACAGTAACGGGCTGGACGCTGGTCAACAGGGACCAATATGTTGGGCCGCTTATCTCTATCCCAGGTGACTCTGTCCAGACCCAGCTATTGCTGGGCGGGAAGCTGAAGTACTTCGTGTTGTACCATATCTGGTCATACGGCGTGTCTAAGCTTATGAACCATGGATCGTGATTGGCCTCCCAGCCCCCCCACGTATAGACACAGTCCAGTATCTGGGGAACAGTGACCGCAGATGGAGGGCATATGCCGGGTTGACTGAATAGGAACCTAACGGTTCCGTTAGGCAGGGTGACCGCCCCCCCGTTCCAGTGAGTGACGTTTATTGGATCTCCCTCGAAGTAACCGTTGACGGGGAAGAGGTCCGGTATTATTATGGAGAAGCCGGGTGGGCCGTAATTGTAGCCCAATGCATAATCATGTTCCTCGGTGTGCCATGCGGTTGGGAATTCGCTGGACGGCAATATGTTTATGGAGGTGGATATCCCGAACGAATTCAATTGAGACTCTATGTTCGTAAGCATGGCCATTAATTGAGGATTGGAGGCGGCACCGCTGTTTATCAATATAGTCAACGTAAACGGAGTACCTGATGGCGTGTACCACTGCCCGCTCTTCTCAGTGAAGCCCGCGGATTCAAGCAATTGTGCAGCCTTCGTCGTGTTGTACGTGTAGTAAATCAATGGATACCCCCCCTGTGCCTGCCAATACTCTATCATTCTCTGATAGGAGTGGGGATTAACCGTTGGGTACACTATTGCATTATATGGAGTGGGCGGGCCATATGGTGGACCCGCTATGTCTACTGCCTCGGTGAAGTTTATTGCATATATCAATGCCTGCCTCACCGCGGTATCGTTTATGTATGGCCATAAGAAGTTGAAGTATAGAGTATCGCCCGGCGCGCCCGCGGTTAATGCGAAGTGCATGTTTGGATTCTGCTCCACCTTGGATGCTATGCTTGGTGGCAGGTTGCCGGAATAGAAGGATAACTGTCCAGTCTCGAGCGCCGGGTATAGTTGTGAGGTAGATGAGTATTGATATATCACTACGTAATCCACGTGTATATTATTTGCGTCCCAGTAGTATGGATTCTTAGCAAGTATTATCTCGGATGGAGTTATGTCAAACACGTAAAACGGGCCGTTCTGTGGAGGCGGGAACGTGAATTGAGGTATGTAGCTCTTGAACTTGGCGAACTCGACCTTTATGAATGAGCTGCCATTGCTCTGCTCCTGGCTGGTGCCGTATCCGAAGTTAGCCGCATAGAGTATGTTCCAGTACTTAGTCAAGTTATCTACTAGTGGCTTCCATAATTGATAATTGATGAACATTCCCAATCCTCCATCGCTTGGGTAGTAGTAGGTCATGACGTTATAGTTCAATGACGTGGCATTATTTAGGACGGTTGCGTCCGGCGGAATCCATAGAATGCACGTGTAATTATTGACTATGGTCACATTTCCCAATGCATCGTAGAAGAGAGCTTGAATTATATTTTGAGCATATATGTCATAACAAGTAAAGGGCTGGCCATTACTCCAGCCGCTCTTCCTTAGATTTATGGTTATTTTAGCCCATCCAGCCAATGAGCCGTTTGTTATGTATTGCATGGTCCAATTCTGGGCCAGGTCAGGTATCCATGTTCCACTGCTCGCATTATATAAAGTTAGATATGCATAATTCAAGCCATACTGATGGGACCACGTATTGGCAAATACGTTTGGATTAAATGAGGAATTCCCAGTCAATGGAACTGTGGTTATTATAGCTGTGTATAATGTATTGGATGGAGACATTGGAGGCAATCCATTTGCTTGAGCCATCGCTAATTGAGCCAGAAGCATCAACCCCCCCATAGCTATTATTGCCGCGGCGATTATAGAGGCACGCATTTCATTGCCATTTATGTGAATACTTTTGTGGATGCGCATCGGAATAGATTACAGAAGGGCTATTTAAGTTTTTATATAAATATTCCATAAGAAGATAATATATAGGTTTATTCACTAATGGATGGTCATAATATCTTTGGTGCTGCGTTTATCAACTTCACCGTGTACTCCGATCTGGGATGCTGTATAACGTCGTCTATAGGCCCATCCTCCACTATGTTTCCTCTATACATAACTACGACTCGCCCTGAGCCTACCTTGAGCAGAAATAGACGGGCAAGCGCCATATCGTGGGTAATGAATGCAACGCTAACATTTAGTTGCCTTACTAACCTCGTCAAAACATTTATTATCATTAATCTCAACGTGGAGTCAATCATGGTAGCCGGTTCATCTGCAACTATTAGAAGTGGGTCGGGGGGCTAATGCCCTCGCTATGGAAACTCTCTGGCGCTGACCCCCCCGCTCAGCTGATGGGGGGGGTATTTGTTCAAGTATTCACTGGGTGGAGTCAGTCCAACCATGTTGAGCAATTGATTCGCCTTTTCTATCTTGGCATCGTTGAACCACCTTCGTATGGGCGACATCAATTGATCCTTTATGGTAAGCGATGGATCCAGCGAGGAATACGGATCCTGTGGAACCCATTGAACGCTTCTCCTGAACTCCCAATACCTATGCTTTATTCTATACACATCTGTTCCCTTGAATAAAACCCTGCCGGTGGTCGGTCTCTGAAGCCCTAATATAACCCTTCCAAGCGTTGTCTTCCCGGCGCCGCTCTCCCCAACTATTGCTACGGCCTCCCCCCTGCCGTATTTCCAGGTTAACGGAATCCAGCGCCTTTATTATCCTGCTCCCGAATAATCCCTTTCGTTCGGAGAAATAAACGCCAACGTTTTCCAGCTTAATTAGTTCGCTCATACAAGTGACACCTCACCGAGGTATTATTTACCATCACGTAGTTTGGAACCTCGTATTTGCACCTGTCCATGCGATGAGGACAGCGAGGCCAGAAACTACACCCAGTTATGTTCTCCCCTATCTGAGCTATTTCATGTAATTCCACTATATCGCTGAGCTTCGTATTCATGGTTGGCGTCGACGATATCAACGACATCGTATATGGATGTTTTGGTTCATGAATCACATCGGTCATCGGCCCATATTCAACTATATTTCCATCATACATAACTGCTATTTTATTTGCTACTCTTGGCACCACCGTTATGTCATGGGTTATAAATAACACAGTCAATCCTAGCTTCCTATTGAGCTCCTTTATAGTATCCAATATGCTGGACTGAGTGACCACATCCAATGCGGAGGTTGGCTCGTCCATAATCACTATCTCCGGGTCCAACAAGATCGCCAACGCTATCATTATCCTTTGCTTCATTCCCCCCCCACTCAGTTGATGGGGGGGGTAGAGCCTTAACGTTCTATGCGGATCCAACCGCATGAGCGATAATAATTCCTCCGCCTTCTTGATAACCTCGCCCTTATCTGCTATGCCGTGGGCCTTAGCGGTATCTATGAAGTGATCCGCTATCCTCATCGTGGGATTCAATACGTTCTGGCTGGCCTGTGGTACCATGGATAGCTTCACCCACCTATACCTCTTGTTGAATTCCGAGAGGGGCATTTTCATTATATCGTCGTCCATTATTATGGATCCCTTAACAATGGATGGGGGGCTTTATCATCCTCATCATGGCCATTGCAAGCGTGGTTTTGCCCGACCCGCTTTCCCCCCCCACTATTCCGATTACATCTCCCTTGCTCACGCTGAGCGTTACTCCCTTTAATGCTTTGACCTTTATATTATTGGGCATTACATACTCCACTTCTAGATCTTTCACATCCATAATTGACATAATCTTAGCTCCTATAAGCAATGATTTGTATTAATAAGCCTTACTCAATATAACTAACGAACTATGATCTACGTGCATCCATTATTATATATATTATAAATACAGATAACATAGCTATGACCAATAGATCCATATAGAGGGAAGAACTATTTCCTATGTCAAATGGAAGGACCAATAACGCTAGCACTAAGAAAATGACCGATAAAGTATAGGCAACCCTAGATATTGATGGACTTATCCTGACGCGAAGCAACGTGGATCACACCTTTCTCAGCCTTGGATTAACCACCTCATCTATTCCATATGCTAACTCTATCAGTCCTACCATAAATAACGTAACGAATAGCGTCGGAAATATGAAGTACCATATCGCATTGGTCCCATACGCCGCACCAAGGGATAGCGCATTGCTTATCATGAATCCCCCAATTATTGGATGTATATGGCATTAATCCAAGATAGAATAATCCAACCGTGGCATATATCGCACCCTCCACATTTAATATTAGATTGATCCATACAAACGGTATCAGCTGGGGGGGCATCACTTCCTTGAACATTATGTAGCTCCAACCCAAGCCAAGGACCTTAGACACCTCTATGTACGGCAATTGCTTTATTGAGAGGACTTGGGATCTGACCGCCCTAGCCAATCCAGTCCAACCCGTTATGCTGAGGACCCCCCCCGCCAGGACGAGTGGATTTGTAGTCTTTATCATTGTGGCTATCATTATCACCAACAAGAGACTGGGAAGCGTTAGCAAAGTATCGTTTATCCACATTATTATGTTATCAGCTATTCCCCCAATATAACCTGATACCAATCCAACTATCAATCCTATCACCGTGGTGTAGATGCCCGCCAAGAAGCTGGTCTCCAATATAAATGGAGCGCCCCCTATTATATCGGCCAACGTGCTTTGCCCCACGTAATCGGTTCCAAACCAGTAAGCCGGAGGCCAAAGCCTGGGAGGCCTGAGCACGTTGATGGGAGACTCCCTAAGCGTTATCAACGGAAGCACAAACTGAATCACTGTAGCGAGCAGTATGTAAAAAATGGTAACCCATAATCCAAACGCGGCGGATTTATTCTTGGTGAAGGACTTATATGCATCTATCAACGATTTAATTCTATTCCTAGTCCCAAGTCGCACCTCCATTCAATGCCTCACCCTGGGATCAAGCAGTGAATACGTTAAGTCAGCAATTATCATCCCAATAACTATCGCAAATACTATTATTATTAGTATGCCCATTGCCAATGGCCAATCATTATTCGACAAAGCCGTGGTGTAAAGCTCCCCAATGCCTGGATACGAGAACGTGGTCTCTACAAACACGGTGCCTCCAAAAGAAAAACCGAGCGCTATAATAATGGATGTATATAATGGCAGGAGCGAATTGCGTCCAACATAATTATGCGCTATCCAACCGCTGGGCAATCCCCTCATTTCTGCATATGAGACATAGTCCTCGCCCAATTGAGATATGGTGTTTCCCCGCATAGATAATGCCCAATGCCCAAATGTCGCAAACGTTAACGTGAAAATGGGCAGGAATGCATGATATAACACGCTCGCTATGAATGGCAGGTTAAACCCGATCACAACGCCGGCGGAGTAAGCTCCGGCCACTGGGAACCAATGCAGGTAAAAGCCCAAGAACAGCAAGAAAATGGCAGCATACACATATATCGGTATTGATCGTTTGACCGTGATGAATTGAGTCACTATTTGATCAATGGGCTTACCCCCTATTATACGCCATGAGTTGTCCTAGATATATACCTATCAAAAAGCTCAATATGTTTGCCGTAACCACGATGAAGAGGGTCCACGGGAGTCTCTCCGCTATCAGCTTGGTGACTGGCTCGGAATAGAGAATCGATATCCCCCATGTTTCCGTGGAACATATTATCAATATACATGAATACCTCTATCAATGGATTGCCATGAGGCATTATCGAGTTAACATACATTAGTAACTCCTTATACTCCTGCGTGGATAGGGACGACGGTATCACCGTGGACGCAGCCCTGCTTCCACCTATTCCAACCCCAGATGTCGGCATCAATCCAAACGATTGCATTATGTAATTGACGGGAGATAGGGGGGGGATAATTCGAAAAGCAAGTAACTTATCACCAATGCAAAGAGTATTGTTGATATTGCTATTCCTATTCTTCTGGCCAAATATGGAACCTTCATGTAATATTTAATTTCATTGAAATATAAAAATCTTGTCCTATTTATATAATGCTAAAATTGAACTCCAAATTACATTACTAACAATGAATATTGATCTAAAAAGCCAATGGGCAGGATTTCTTCCCAAATACTCCTGACTTGTGCATCCTTAAGATAACTATTCCACAATTTAGACCCATTTCCAGCTCTAAGAAGATGAGGTCCATTGACGATATCAAGCCGTTTAGCTACTTCATAGGGCATGCTAAAAATATAATTGCAGATATTTATTCTACGACATGGGAAATTTATAATATCATTTAAAAACCAAATATACGTAGGGCCTTCATGCGTGACGTAAATGAATTAAGCAGTAGGCTGGCATTCATATTCGCCAATTCCTTGTCAAGCATTAAATACCTTAAATGGAATGAATCAAGCCAGGCTAATACATACACTATATCAATCACATCCGGCGATCAAGATGAACTGGCCGTCATTGGGTATTCGGGATCTGCATTGGTAAGGCTAAATGGACGGCCGTACTTTGCACTGGATGGATACCATAATGAAATACCATTGCCGCCGGGCAACAACGAGATAACGGCCGAGTTTCAACCATATCAAGCATTCGGCGAGCGCGTGAAAATAGACCCAGGAACCCCAGTGTTGATTCATGTTAATAGGACGGCCCGTGAGCTGTGGAGCTACGGAAACGTACTACTGGAGCTGGCCAACGGCGTGGATGATGCGTATATAAAGGAGAGAATCCTAAACTTACTGGGCAATGCCCTCAGCATAAGTAGATTCCAAGGCATTACTCGGGATCAATTATTGGTGGCAGCGGGCCTCAACAAGAAATTCCCCCAGCACTTAACCAGCTTCATAGATGGGTACGACCTACAGACCAAGATAGATGAAGGAAGGTTCGAGGAGGCGCTAAATTACTTGAGGAATGGACTCAAGTCGCTGCGAGAGGAAATAGGCAAGCGGGGGGGACAGGTTGTGGGCGTGGGGGGGCATGCCACATAGATGCTGCATGGCTTTGGAGCTTCGACGAGACGAAGCGGAAAATAGCTAGGACGTTCTCCACCGTAGTGAAGTTGATGAAGGAGCACGACTTTCACTTCATACAGAGCTCCGCCATGTATTATAAGTGGTTACACGACTATTATCCAGCTCTCTTCAATGAGGTGAAGAGACTGGTGGAGGAGGCAGGTGGGAATTAGGAGCTGGATGGATCGAGTTCGATGCTAACATAACCTCTGGGGAGTCAATTGTCCGCCAGCTATTGTACTCCCAGCGGTACTTCCTGGAAACATTCGGAAAAATCGCCGAAGTGCTGTGGTTGCCCGACACGTTCGGTTTCTCGGCTCAATTGCCTCAATTGATGAGGCTTGCCGGAATTAAATTATTCGCGACCCATAAGGTGTTTTGGAACGACACGAATAAGTTCCCGTACTCCCTGTTTGAGTGGGTCGGCATAGATGGATCGTCGATACCATCCATAGCGTTCGGAAATGGAGGGGGGGGAGGATACGGCTCCACGTTCAACGTCAATGAATTGCTGCAGCAATGGAGGGAGTGGAGGGACAAGGATAAACCAATGCTCTACGCCTTCGGGTACGGGGATGGAGGGGGGAGGACCGACTGATGAGATGCTTATCAGGGCCAAGGCAGTCGACGAAGCCCCCCCGCTCCTGCCGCGGGTCAGCCTGGGCGGGATCACTGAAGCCATTAAGCATGCAAGCCCAGTCAATAGGTGGAGAGGAGAGCTGTACTTGGAGAATCACAGGGGGGGGTCTATACGTCCCACTCCAAGATGAAGTACCTACACCGCAGGGCCGAGTTTTCCTTGAGGGATGCGGAGATTTGGTCGACGTTGGCCGAGTCCTATGATGGGGGGGAAACGATAAAGAGTCTGTGGATGACAATCATGAAGAACGAGTTCCACGATGTGCTGCCGGGCTCCGCCATAAACGATGTATATAGGGAGGTGTATCCGGAGATCGAGAAGGTGATAAAGGACGCGGAGGCCATGGCTAGGAGCGCCATTATGAAAATAGCGGGCGATGGGGGGGCCGGCTGCATTGCATTTAATTCGCTTTCATGGGATAGGGAGGACTATGCCGTGGTCGAGGAGGAGCTGCCCGGCTCGCAGAAGGTGATGGAGGGTTACCTGGTTAGGTTGAGGGCGCCGTCCATGGGATATGCCGAGTGCGTGCCCCTCGATCCAGGCGGGGGGGGAGTCGCTGCGCATAGGATGGGGGGGGATCGCTTTGTGCTGGAAAACAGGTATCTGAGGGCAGTGATAAATGATAAAGGCATGCTTGAGTCGTTGTTCGATAAGGAGAACGGCGTGGAGTCGCTTCGGAACGCCAGTAATAGAATAATTGCATACGAGAACATACCTGGATGGGCCGATGCTTGGAACATAGAGCCATCATTTGAGGAGACCTACATGGAAATACATGGAAGCAATGGAGGGATAAGCGAGGATGGCCCGCTTAGGGCTTGCGTTGATTTTGATATGAATTTTGGAAACTCCGTAATGAAGCAATCAATCTGCATGTACGCCGGCAAGCGAAGGATTGACTTTAAGACAACGCTTAGGCTGGTGGACAGGGAGCTATTGCTTAAGTCGTGGTTCGACTTCAACCTAAACACGGATGCCGCGACGTTCGAGATACCGTATGGTGTGTTGCGGAGGGAAACCACGACTAACACCACGTGGAATAGGGCCATGTTTGAGGTGCCCATGCAGAAGTGGCTGGATGTTTCTCAGGACGATTATGGAGTTGCCGTGCTAAATGATAGTAAGTACGGCGCGACGGTCAGGGAGTCCAAGGTAGGTTTATCGCTGGCGAAGTCACCCCCCCTGTACCCAGACCCATTGACTGACATGGAGTATAATACCTTCACGTACTCCATCTACCCCACCCAGGCGATTGGTTTAGCTCGGGAGTATTCAGGGCGGCATACGAATTGAATTCCCCCCTCAAAATAATCAAGGGAAGAGCTGGGAGGAGGTCGTTCGTGGAAGTGAGCAATAGCGAATTAATAGTGGAGTCCATTAAGGCATCAGAGGAGGGGGGGGCAATGTCGTGGTCAGGCTATATAATGTGAGGAATAGCAGGGGGGGAAGGGGGGGGTGGGTGAAGCTGTGGTTCAATCCCCGCTCCGCTAGGGCCGTTGATATATTGGAAATGAATGATGTCGGGAAACCCATCGATATATCAGGCGATAAGGTAGTGTTCGATTATGGACCTCATGAAATAATCACTCTATTATTGAATTGAACTGTTAACCAAGTCCTCGACGCGGATGGGTTCTCCGCTCTTCACATAATGCCTCCTAAGTTTGAGGTGGCTATCTATTACCAATAGTGAACCGCTTGCCTTCGAGGTCAGGCAATAATTGCCACAGTCATGTACAGTCAACGGATAGGGGGGGGCAATAGATAGCCGTCAATTCCCACTACGGCAGCTCCATTTCTCATCTTGGGGAGCACTATTATCTCAGCATCCAGGTTTTTCAACTTAATGTTAAATTTACCGTTATCTGCAACCCCCCCGTACTTCCCGCCGAACACTGTATAGTAAATAATTCCGCCATTGCTGGGCATGCCCATGCTGGATAGATCTATCTCGTCCTCTATTTCAATTCCATTTTTATTCAAATTCATCACCGCCATCACGGGAACACCATTAACAGTAGATGAGACCTTAAGCAGCACCTCCTCATTATATGGATCCTTGAATAGAACATCCCTTGTTGGAAGGGCCGGCTCATCCACTCTGACCACCTCTCCGCTCGGCATAACCATCATGCTCAACAATTCAATACTCGATCTATTTGGATCCCTATCCGTTATATATATTGGGCCGCCGCTGAATACCCTGGCCACCGCGCTTATCTTTGCCCATGGATCATACGTCACCCACATATCGAAATCGGGGTAACCCACCTTGCTATATACAATTGAATTGTAAAAGCTCCAGATTATATGTAACCTAGCATCACCAATCCACATTGGAACATAATCCTGAGACACCCTGAGGGAATTGCTGACCAAATAATTGCTATAATTCTCAGGCAACATAGACATGCAGTTAAGTATGTCCATTCCATGCATGGCAGACGCCACTTGAAGCCCCAGCTCTACATTTCTAGCGGCATCTCCAATGCTGGATATATCCCTATACGTGTTGCGCAGACTGCATTGATTGTCTACCTTAATGAACTCAAACCCACTCGCCTTAATACGGCCTATGAATTTTTGAAATAACTCCAGCGATTCCTCCAGCTTTGGACTTGGAACCCAGTGCCCATCGCTTGACTTCACCGCAGGAGCGCCTAATTCCTTCAGGAAACCATCCGTGAGGCCCCCCCTCCAATACATATTTATCGTGAACCATAGGCCCACACGCTTCACACCGATTGATTTCAACTCACTGATCAACTGACCAAAGCCGTGTGGAAATTTATCTGGATGCGGGTCAATCTTGTCCATTTCGCCATTAACTAAGAATTGCCACCCATCATCTATTAGCACCCATGAGATGGGAACCCCCCCTCGTCTTATCAAGTCGCCCACAATTGTGGTTACCCTTTCATGGCTTAGATCCACTCCCAGCAATGCATTCCATGAACACCATCCAAGCCCTTCCATGAAGGAAGGAACTGCCTTCTTTTTTCTATGCTTCGATGGAGTCACTTCAAATAATGAATCAACTACCTTATTTATTGCATCGTATGGATCGCTCTGATCCATTGATGACAAGAGAAAAACTCCGTTAACATGATTACCTTTCCTCCCCGTGTAGAGCTGCACAGCGGGACCCCCGAATATAGAGCTGGCTATATTGCCATTTGATAACGCAAGCAACGATGAGTATTTGCCGTTCTTTCTCACCAATAGGAACAGAGTGTATGGATATATATCCATTGGCGACCTCAATATAACTGGGTAACTCCAGCAATCAATGCTGCCCGAATCGGTGGATTTAGGGGGGGCTGGGTATTCAGGCTCGCTTGGGGGGGTTGCGGGGTTGTTGGTTTTCTATCTATATATAAATTATTATAATAGCCGTAGGGCTTTCCAAGCAGACTAGTTACTTGCCCAGACGATGTTAGGGATAAGGCATCATCCATTTCCACGCCGCTTATTTCCAACAATAATGGCGTTGAGCTCAGCATTACATTTCCAACTGTGGATGCATTAATCTCAAAGGCATATGCTTCTCCTAATTCCCTTCTAATTATTCTGCCTTGAATGCATGAATTAATTGACCCATCGCTTGATACGTCGGCGGAGCAGATTGACCCATCGTCAAAAAACACCCTTGCCTTCGCTATTCTCAGATCCATCTAGGATCGCCGCTACATGAGATTAATAAAGCTATCATATATAAGCTGCGGTTTATATATTGATCAATATAGTTGATATATAATATTACGCCGAATATACGGAGCAAAGTATTTCCGGCAGGCCAATGGATTGCAAGCGATGAATTACATTGGAATAGATATAGGGGGCCACCAACATCAGAATAGGCATCATTGATGAGAATCAAGAACTGATCGCCAAGCAAAAGCTCTTCAAGCCACAAATACGAAATGAATACGATGTTGCAAATATAATTCTGGACTCAATTAATAAAATAGACGCCGGCAATTTGGGGGGAGTAGGCATAGGAGCGGCTGGCTTGTTGGACCTAGAGAGCGGCGATGTTTCGTTCTCATCGAACATGCCCATTCATAGAATAAAGCTGGCAGAGCCCTTGATAAGGAGCCTTCATCTACCGGTTGTTGTATTAAACGATGCATCGGCAGCCGCATACGGCGAATATCTAGCTAGGAAGGATGACGTGCAAGACCTTGCCTATATAAGCATAGGCACAGGAATAGGCGCTGGAATAATAATAGACGGCGACATATTGATGGGACGGAATGGTAATGCACATGAGGCGGGATGCATTATAGTAGACTTTAATTCAAAGGCAAGGTGTAGCTGCGGCGGATTGGGTCATTGGGAAGCATTTGCATCGGGAACCAATATGCCCAAGATATTCAGGGAGTACGTATCGTCTCGGAAAGCTGATCAATCAGCCAATCGATTGCTCATCTCAATGGATGAATCCAAGATAAGTGCCGAGGATATATTCGGTTTGGCCGCCAATGGCGACGCAATTGCCAGTGATTTCATAGATTATATAATGAAGATTAATACAGCGGGACTGGCATCCATAATAAATCTATTCGATCCTCAATTGATCGTGCTGGGGGGGGCTCCGTTGCTCTGAATAATAGGGACGCATTCATTAGGGGGGCATAAACAAATACATCAATTCATTTGTTACAGTGCATGAATATCGCATAGATTTTGCTAAGTATGGCGATGACGCGGGAATTATAGGAGCCGCCGCCGCAATTCGATCGCCAAGTCCAAGGCTTTCCAAATTAATCAATAAATACATGGAAAAGTATGGTTGATTCCAGGCTCACGCCGTCACTACTTTGGCTAAGTTCCTTGGATTATCCACGTCGATGTCCCGTGCAACGCCCAATCTATACGCTATTAGTTGTATTACGGGCGAGTAAATTATGGGTATCAATAGCTTATTCACGTTTTGCTTTACCAATATTAAATGATCGCTCGTCCCTCTAACCTTGTTTGACTGGGAAATAGTTATCACGTACCCACCGCGATGCCACACCTCGCTGAGCACGGGGGGGCCCATATCCTCATCCACCTCGCCCCCCCCGGCATTATGGCAAGAACGGGGGGGAACTTGCCCGATATCAGAGTCATAGGTCCATGCTTGAACTCCCTGAAGCTCATGGATTCAGAGTGTATTTGAGCTGCTTCCTTGAATTTTAGCGCAGCCTCCATGGCAAGCGGCAATCCTATTGGTCCTCCTGATATTACGTACATGTCGGAGAAACCGGCCACATCCTTCGCTATATTCTTTATCTTATCTACATTATCATTTAGCTGAGTTGAGATGATCTCGCTGGCTTTCTTCAATTCTGATCTGGCCCAATCCAATTCCTCCCTCGACATTGCTGCCATCTGAAGAAGCACAGCCAATGATGCAGTGAATGACTTGGTGGCCGGCACGGCTATCTCTGGGCCAGCGCCTATTGGAAGGTATACGTTTGATTCCCTCATCAATGTCGATCCCAGCCTATTAACTATGCCAAGTATCACCGCGCCCCCTTCTCTTGGCTGCCCTGATGGATCGTATTATGTCCGCGGATTCCCCCCCGGACTGACTTATGGCTATTATCAAGGTCCCTGGTTCCACGTCGTTTATTTCCTCGTAGAGGAACTCGCCCGCGGGGACGCTCTCCGAATGAAGCCTAGCCAATGTACTTAAGTAATACTTACCTATGAGGGCTGAGTGATAGGACGTGCCTGACCCCCCCAACAGCATTATATTGTGGGCCTTGCTGATCAATAACCAAGCATCGTTCAAATACTCCTCCTGCAATGCATTCACTGCCCTGGCCAGCGACTCCGGTATATCGTATATCTCCTTCAACATGAAGTGCCTGAATGATCCTTTATTGAGCTCCGTGTTAGTGATGATTGCCTTATGCGGCTTTAGTTCGACCTTGCTTAAATTGGAGGCATTCACGAATTGCAGTTCATCCATGCCTAGCACCGCTATTTGGCCAGTGGATAGGGAATACAGTTGCAATTGATCCATTGGTAGCGCTTGTTCCTCTGATGAAATGAATTTCTCAGTGTCGTTGATGGCTATTATGAGTGGGTTTCCCATGCTTAATGCGTATATTTTCTTTTCAGTTCTATTTATTAACGAAATAGTGTAATAACCCGATATTGATTGTAATGACTGTAATGCGCCTATCATGTCCTTACCAGCGTTCAATTCGTTCTCTATTAAGTGAACAATCAACTCCGCGTCCGTCCTCGATGAAAAGCTGTGGGTATCCTCAAGCTCTTTTCTAAGCTCGTAATAATTGGAGATTACGCCATCCATCACCAATGCCAAATTACCCGTGCAATCTATGAAGGGATGGGTGTTCTCGTAAACGGGCCTTCCATGTGTGGCCGACCTAACGTGACCCAGACCTATGTAGCCTGGCATATCATCTATGCTTGACTTATCCATTAATTGATCGACGCGAACTGCGTCTTTCCTAACTATGAATTCATTATTATCCAGCGTAACTATCCCAGTTCCATCAATTCCCCCCCTATGAACCAACCTCTCCAGTCCAGCCCTTATTATCGGTGCAACAGGCCTAGTGCTCGAAATGAGGCCAAAGATCCCGCCCATTGGCCTATTCTCCTCTTTCTTCTTAAAATACTTGCGCAAAATACTTGATGTAATAATCTATTTACTTTTTAGACATGTAATTAAAAATGATCCTTAATGGCACGTGAATGACTATTGCTGCATCGAGATCTATTTATATAAATGTTTTTAATACTTGGATAAAAAGGGTCAATTAATGAAAAAACAAGTAGGCCTTATAGCTCAACCATGGCGCAAAGATAAAATAGATGAGTTCAAGCACATATTAAAGGAGGCAAGCGAGTTGGGCTTCACTGAGCTTTGGTCCGGAATAGATAAGGACTCCGTGAATGAGGTTAAGGCATTGGCGGCCACCGCCAATGAGCTTGGATATTACTATTTCGTGGACATAAACCCGGTAGTCCTGAGAAACCTGGACGCAAGCCCGACTGATCTATCTATCTTCAAGAAAATCGGGGGGGTACAAGGCGTGCGGGCAGATTATGGCTTCAACCTGGAGCAATTGGCAGCCATGGCTAATAACGACTTGGGGGGGTTGAAGGTTGAGCTGAACGCAAGCGTTTTTCCAATAGATGACTTGGATGACTTGCTTAAGATGATCAAAAACACAGAAAATCTATTGGCAAGCCATGATTTTTATCCATGGCAGCACACTGGGATAGCCCTCGACGATGCGATTAAGAAATCCAAGGCATTTCATGATAGAGGCATGCCCGTTGCTATTTTCGTATCCGTCAAGAACGGCGAGAGGACCACGGTGGAACATCTAAGATACTTGGATATAGGGGGTATCAGCGAACATAATTTTCAATACGCGGGTAATAGATAGGGTTTTGATCGGGGGACCCATTGCCTCCGCTGGATGATATGAAGAAAGTGGCCGAGGCCAAGAAGCACACCAAGATAAGGGTAAAGGCTTATCCTGGATTAACCGAGGAGGAGGCGAAGGTATTTAATAGGGATTTCCATGATGTTAGAGTCAAGGAGACTACGGTCGGGTTAACGGCCGGAGGCTCAAACAACATCACGCCCAGGAACATTGTAAGGCGTGTAAGGGGATCGGTTACCGTGATAAACAAAAACCCGGATTACATACAAGTATGGGTATTCAAAGATGATGCCCCGCCTGATCAGCGGTTCAACGTAATAGGCGAGGTGGTGGAGGAGGACATGGAAATTGTGGATAGAATAGCTGAGAGGACCAGGGGGGGCACCTTTGCATCACTCAATAGAGAGGACCTGCCGCCGGTCGTATTTGAATTGATTAATTGAATTGATCAAGCGAATAACAATACTATTTTTATTTGGCTTTTTATGCATTCATATAATTCCTTGCGAGATCTCGGTTGGATCTTGTCTCCTCATTATGAGGCGACCGCCGTCGATTACTATGATATTGCCGGTCATGAATGTATTATCATCTGACGATAGAAATGCCAGTAATTTGGCTACCTCTATTGCTCTACCCATTCTGCCCAACGCCGTGGCCGCTCGTCTATCTAAGTCCTGGGGCGGCTCGCCCTCAGTATATATGGGGCCCGGCAACACTGTGATGACTTGAATGCCGTATCTGCCCAAGTCCACCGCCATGCTCTTAGTCATTGATATTAATCCACCTTTAACTGTTGCATAGGGAAAGGAGGACTCTAGGGGGCATTATTGCTGGATCGCGCTTATGTTTATTATTTTGCCCCCCCTAGTCCCCCCCTCCTTATCATGCTCTTGGCCGCTGCCTTTGATAACAAGAATGGCGCCGTGAGGTTCAGGGCTATCATGTAATTCCACTCGTCTAGTTCCGTATCTATCACGCTGAACCTGGAATTCCTGGACGCGTTATTTATCAATACATCGACATCCATTTTCTCTATATCGGTTGATATTTTTTGTACCTGGTTTGAATCGGCTAGATCGACGTGCATGAAATCAATGCCGTATCTCCGGGTGAGACCTATTGCAGCCGCATCATCCTTGTCCAATATTAAGACCTTTGCGCCCATTGATGAGAATAACTTGGCGGTCTCCGCTCCTATTCCATTAGCTCCACCGGTTATCACGATTTGCTTGCCATTAATTCCCATAAGACGGACTAAGTAGAATAGCTAATTAATATTTGCCCAGTAAAATATCCCGCCCTAGTGGGGGGGTCTCTGGCTGATTGATGAATTTTAATGAATTGCCCTCACCATAGATAAGAACTATCATGTATTCTTTGTATAAAAGATAAAGCGATTATATGATCATTTCGTTTTATTAACTAAGTTCAAGGCATGCATCACTAAATAAATCGACGCGCTTCCTATATAGTAGGGCAGGCCGAAATGAGAACCGTTAAATGCATCTATCTTGGATGGTTGATTCCATGGATACCTCTCGGATATCGTCTGCCACTCCTTCTTGGCCACGCTCAAGCCCTCATCAACCAAGCCCTCCAATATCATGTGGGCCGCCACTGCAAAGGATACCCGTGGCCAGCATGATTTCATTTGATCCGTGGTCATATCAATGGTTCCATCAGGGTTAACGGAGTTGACTAGACAATACTTAGATGCATTGCCGTTTAGTTCGTAGATGCTTCTCAATGCCATCCTTATCCTTGATTTATCCACAACATTATCGAGCCCCAGTAAATCGCACCAAAGCTCCCCTATTAGTTGGGATGTCAAGCAAGTATCCCGTCGTTCCTTGTCGCTCTTCCATGAGATGAAGTACCGACCATTCCATAATGACTCAAGGGTTGACCTGGTCTTCTCCAAGCGCCTCTCATACATGCTTGCATCAATGCCAAGCCTGCGCGATGAATCGATGAATGCTCTCAATGCGCATGCAAAGAGCGATCCTATATATGATGATGCGCCATACATATATGTACCGTCATATGAGTTATCGAACCCGCCCCGCGAGTCCGGTATGCCGTCTCCATCCTCATCCTTGCTCAACAACCAATCTATTACCATTTTCATCTTTTGGTAATTCCGCCTAAGCAGGTCCACATCATCGGTATACCTATAGTCCCTGTAAATCATGAGAATCCATGTAGGTCCTAGATCATTCCATGAGTATGGGTATGATGCGCCATAAATGGGGTCCTCAATGCTTTCCTCCCCCCCTATATCGTGGGGAATCTCTCCTTTGTTAAGAAATAATGAGAAGTATTCGTCCATTTTCTTGGTTAATTCAGGGAAGTACTCCAGCAATGGGAATGAAATGGAGTCCCAAGTCATTGAGCCGATGGTATTCATCAACAACGATATCTCGGGGGGGTCCTCATATATGGCGAGCCTGCCATCCTTGGTGAGCCAACTACTCGTCAATACGTAGAGGCTGTTCCTATACGCATCGTTCAACCAATTCCCATTATCGGGTAACTCCACGTGCGGTTTCTCCGAGTCAACGTATTCGGCGACATCTATTGCATCGCTGAACCAATTCTCGTAGTAGTGGCCATATGGATAATGATGCGGCCTTCCGTTGAAGAACCATGTTAAATAGAACGATTCTTCCCCCCCATCTATCTCTTTCCAAACGATTCCCCCCCCAACTCCTCCCTAGCGAACTGCTTTATGTGATACTCGTATTCCCCCCCCATCCTCTATGCTGGATCCATCAAATACCGATGCATCCTCTACCATGCTTTCCTCCGCTCTATCTGGGACCCAATATTCATAGTCTATTTTACTTTTGCAACCGCTGCAACCAATGAAGATCTCTCCATATCTGGGATCGGATTGAGAGGCCCGTAGGTTAGTCATTAAAACCCCCCCATTAACCCGCCCCCCCTCCACTCTATAATTAGTGCGTCCCCCCCACCTCCTGGTCCCAACTATATTGGGAAACGATAAAGCGATCACACCCCCCCTACCCCCCCTTATATCAAATATTATGGCCGGCAACGATGAATTCTTCAAGTCCCTTGGCACGAATGGAGAATAAATCCTAACCTCGAAATTAGGACTGGTGATCTTATAGCGGGCTTCCGGGAACAATGCATCTGCCATTATCGAGCCGGGGGGGGTTTTATTCCTAGTCTTTATCTTATAATCCCTGGCAGGGTTACCTTGTAGAAACGTATTCGTTGCCAGGTCCACTAAGTGAAAACCCCCCCTTATATGCCTTAATGGATTGGACCAATTATTCATTATTGTTATGTTATCTATAGTTAGGTCCGAGAAGAAATCTATCTTACCTGAACCCAAAGAGCCTATTGGCACCCCTTGATTCTTCGGAAATATCACTCCATCCTCACCTCATTAACCACGCCGTTTATATCTATTATTATAGCATCCCCCCCGCTACTGGCGAAGCCCGTTTCCTTCCCATCTACATACACGCGTTCCGCAGAACCAATGAAAGTTATTTTCCCTACTTTGTATGGCTTGGAGAAAAACAACCCATTGGGATCACTTTTTATTATGGCATCCTTGTGCCTCACCTCCCCCCCCGCTTCCATTAATTATGAAGTCGCCGCCGGAGAGGGGGGGCACTATGGAGTTGGACCTTATGTATATGGGCAAGTCATTGCTCGATTCCACTGTTCCCGACACGACCTTATTTGTCCAGTAATCCACCCACTTCTCATTCCCAGGCAGAAACACCAATCTCCTATTTTCCTGCGGATAAACTATCGGCGCGAAGAGCACGTGTTTTCCAACCATATATTCATCCTCTATCCTATATGTATCCTCATCGCTCGGAAATTCATAGAAGAGCGGCCTAATAATCGGGTGGCCCAATTCATGTGCCTCAACCGCAGTATCGTATAGGTAAGGCATGAATTTATACCTCAAATTAATGGCTTCCCTCACCTTGTCCTTGTAGTACCTAGCAGGTATATTGGCTCCGTATCTATGCCGTCAGTCGCCTTGTGGGTCCTATAGAGCGGAAAGAAAAGCGCTGCCTGGTAATACCTCATCAATAGCTCCATGGAGTTATCGATGAAGGGCCTACCCCTCCCCTGGAACCCGCCTATATCAATGCCGACTAGTGGAACCCCTGAAATCGATAACCCCAACACCAATTGCAACTGAAGCCTTAATTGATCCCATGAAGGCGTACCGTCAGCGGTCCACACGAAGGCGTACCGCTGTATCCCAGCGTATCCGGATCTACTTAATATGAATGGCTCCACGTTCGCTTTCCTCAAGCCCTCAAACGTGGCCATTGCTTGATAAAAGGGGGGGTATGCATTCCTAACCAAGGAGTGGCTGATCCGTTGATTTCCGACTCTATGCATCACATCATCGGGGGGGAAGGCCGTCCAATAACGATCGTCCTTCAACTCAAACGGAGACTCGCCCAATGTATTCCTGACCTCGCTTACCTTGGTGAAGTCCGTGGGTTCATTCATGTCCAGCCATATTCCATCCACTCCCTGCGAAACCCATTTCCCTATCAAATCGCTCCACCACCTCCTGGCATTCTCATCGAAGAAGTCAGGGTACACAGAGCTGCCGGGCCACATCCTGCCCACGAATAGTCCTCCATCCTTGGTTTCGCAGTATTTTCCCAATCCATCGATGAACACGCTATAGTTCTGGTCCGCCTTAACGCTGTGATCAACTATGGTTATTAACTTAACGCCGCGGGAGTGAAGCTCGTTTATTAACTTGCTGGATCGCTGAACCGCTCCTTATGCCACGTGAATATCTTGAATGAGTCCATGAAGTCTATGTCGAGGAATACGGCTGTGACCCTAAATCCATCGCTAGCTAATAGGTCTAATAATTCTATTATTTTGTCCTGCGGATAATAGGTGTACCTGGATATCATATAACCGAACGCCCATTCCGGCGGCAGGAACGGCAATCCCGTCAATTTGGAGTACTGCTCCATTACGTTCTCTATCGTTGGTCCATCGAACACGAATAGCTCCACTCCATTATCGGGCACGTATATCTTTATCTTTCCATAATCCTCAAAACCAACGTCTATTACCAACTTCGACGCGGAATTGATGAAGTATCCCCCTAGCCCTTCCCGCCTCGACTGTTATAAGGAATGGTATGTTAACGTAAAGCGGGTCCTGGAAGCGCTGGTAGACCCCGCAGTCGAGGTTCCACATCACGTACCTCTTCCTCTTCCTATCTAATTCCACCGCTTTCTCCCCCCCCAGGCCGAGCACGTGCTCTCTGAGCCCCCCCAGCCCCCCCTTCTCTATTACTACCTTGCCATCACTGCTCGAGATGCCCAGCCCCCCCAAGTCATTGATTTTCTTGCTGGATTCGCGGCCGTCGAACTCAAAGGTAACTGGAATGATGGGTTCCCCAGCCAATACTCTATAGGTATTTCCATCTTCGTATATATGTATATTCATTGAACGCATTAATCTGAGTCGATTTAAAGCATTTTTCAATATATATAAAGGTATAATCCTCCAAAGGGAAAATAGCTTAATCTAAATAAAGCGGAGATATTATTGATTTTAAATGGTAACTTACAAATCCGATGACCCGATTGCAAATGGGGGGGTTCCCCTGGGCGGAATAGGGGGGCGGGAAAGGTGGAGATAAACAATAAGGGAAAGATGGTGAATATAACCATAGCAAATAATTGGTCATTTCCAATAAAGGAGATGCAGGGTTTCCACATATTCATAAAGCCAGACGATGCGGATCCGTTTTTCTTGCAGGATGAATTGAATTTCATTAATTTGAATAAATTTTCCACCAAGTTGATATTCGAGGGCAGATATCCGTTTGTGAGAATTAGAGGGGGGGCACCGTTAATGCTATGATGGAGGCTTTTTCTCCAATAATACCCTCCGACGTAGTTAATTCGTCGCTGCCCGCGATTGGTATTTCCATACGGGTTAGCGGAAGCCGAGGCGGGATAGTTGGCATTTCCTTTTCTAACATATGCGGCATAAGCAAGATAGGCAGATACAACGAGCAGGTAAGAAATGGGATAAGAGCCAAGAACGCCAAGAGTAACGAATACGATCCCTACAATGGAGAGATAACCCTGATAGCAGAATCGCCCAGCAACATAGTGGCCCAGTATAACTTCCAAGTGGATAGAAAGCTTGAAAAGGCGTTAAACCTGCATAGGGTTATAGAGGATGAAAGGCCGTGGATGGCGATAATTGAGGGAAGGGAATTAAGGGCGGATTCAGGTGAATCCAGGGGGGGATCCTATTATTCCCCCCCGGCGGGCATGGTGTTGAGCAGGTATGAGGGAGGGGGGGATGACGTTAAATTCGTCTTCTCGTGGTTCTTCAACAGACCTTGGGTTTATTATCCGTATAGGCATTACTACTCGAATTACTTTTCGAGCTCCATGGAGGTGGCGGATTACTTCATGGATAACTTCGACGAATTTAGAAGAAAGACCTTGAACTGGCAGGAAAACCTCATAGATCCAAGCCTTCCGGAGTGGTTAAGGGATGCAGTGATAAATAGCACGTATATTCTCTCCTCTAGCACATGGTTGGATGAAAAAGGAAGATTCTCCCTCTATGAAGCGCCGGAGGTGGGGGGGCCCATGCTAGGCACTATAGGTGGGGTCACCTACGAGGCCGGTTCATTGCCGGTAGTATTGATGTTCCCGGAGCTGGAGAAATCATTTCTTAAAATGCTGGCCGCCAACATGAGGGAGAACGGGTATATACCGCATGATCTTGGAACGTTCTCGCTGGATGCGCCCTCGGATGGAACAACTGCGCCCCCGGAGTGGAAGGATACAAACACAACATTCATTTTATTAATATATAGATATTACCTTAGAACCAAGGACTTGGATTTCTTGAAGGAAATGTACCCATATATGTTGAAGGCAATGCAGTGGATCTCAAGCCAAGATAGGGATGGAGATGGATTGCCTGAATTAGATGGATCATGCGATACAGGATATGATTGTGTCCCCCCCATGGAAGGCAATTCAAGCTATACTTCGTCTCTTTTCATTGCGGCAGCTCTAGCCTGATCGACGTATCGAAGATACTAAACGATGATAAAACTACGGAGGAGTTATCGGCGTTACTGGTTAGGGCAAGGGATTCATTTCGTCGCCTATTCGATGGGAGAAAATTCATCGCTTGGACTGGAAAGCCTCAACATCATAATGCATCATTTGCCGCCCAGATATTCGGGGAGTGGTGGGCGTTTATATTAGGAATGGAGGATATAGTAGAACGAAGCAAGATAAGCCTTGCCCTGGATACGATACGGGAAGTAAATGGTAATTCCTCAACGTACTGCACACCCAACATGGCTAGGGAGGATGGAGGGCCAGTCGACATAGATAGTCAGCTGACGTCATCATGGCCAAGGCTGGTCTTCAGTCTATCTGCATTGGCATATTCTATGGGAAAGACGGAGTGGCTCAACATAGCGAAGAAGGAATGGGATAACTTGGTGAGGCTTGGTCTGGCGTGGAACCATCCTTCCATAATACATGGAGACGATGGACAACCGGATAAGCCGTTCCTGGATCACTACATAGGAAGCGCTGCATTATGGAGCTTCACGTATAAATACGCCAGCGAAAGAACATGAAGATACTGTACGTTTCTCCGCATCCGGATGATGAATGCGATAACGCCGGCGGCACGTTGACCATGTTATCAAGGCATAACGATATATATGTTTTTTACCTAACCGATGGACGGCTTGGATCCCCAAACCCGGCGGAGAGGGGGGGCGATGAACTGGCGCGCATTAGGAAGGATGAAGCCTTGAAAGGGTTAACGGTTCTCGGCATCGATCAAAGCAATGCATATTTCTTCAATTACCCAGACGGCGCGCTCAGCAAGTTCATCTATGATGGAGTGAAAACCATAATGCCAGTTCTAAAGCGGATCTCCCCGGATATAGTTTTTTATCCCTCAACGCTGGATATCCACCCGGATCACTGGGCTGCTGGAAAGATAATTGTCGCTGCCATCGGCAAATCAAGGCTAAATCCGGGCCAGTTATCCTACCTGAATTGGGAGCCCAGACCATCCATTGATGTCGGCATCATGTTGAAGTACATAAAATGGAAGACGCTCCGCAAAAAAGCAATTTATGTAAGGGTGACTGATTTCAAGGATATAAAATTCAAATGCATGGAGAAACACGAATCACAGCTGAGATATCTTAACGAGAGCTATATCGATCGATTCTTCAATGCGGATTACGAGAGGTTTTACATAGAAAGGAAGACTCCCAATATGGATCTGCTGGCATCCCTGCTCCATGCATAGCGAAGCCCAGGTAATATAGGTAATCTCTACATGCCTAAAATCACTTCTAATCTATGCATCTCCATCAAGGGATCACTTGCTCTACCTACCAACGTGAATTGCACTGGATGCATTTCGCGCAATTGATTAAAATTCATCCCTGCATGAAACGGCAATGCATTATTGGACCCATGAAGAACGAGCGGTCGAATTTCCTTAACGCTGTATCCTGCCTTTTAATGCCGGGACTGTTTTAAACTGCATAGTTAGGCCCTAGGCATGGATCTAGGCCTACTCAAAGCATTATCGGACGAGTTCGGTCCCTCCGGCTTCGAGGATCGAGTTAGAAAAATAATATCGGCCAACATAAATGGAAGCATCATCGATGCCATGGGTAACTTAATCGGGCAAGTCGGTGAATCGGGCCCCCCCGGGTCTTGATCAGTGCCCACATGGATGAGGTGGGATTCATGGTGACGCACGTGGATCAAAGGGGGGGCTTCCTGCGCATAGCCCCGCTTGGCGGGCTCGATGCTTGGACTATGCTGGGCCAGGAAGTAATGCTTAGGAATAAGGAGGGAGAGTTGGTGAGGGGGGGAGTGGTGGGAGTAGATCCTCCCCCCACCTCAGGAGGGACAGGCCGCCCAGCAAGTTCGAGGAGTTGTACGTGGATGCTGGCTTCTCCTCCAGGGAGGATGCTGCCAGGGCTGGAGTAATGCCGGGAACGCCGGGAACCTTCTCCGCATCACTCGTTGCGCTCGGAAACGCAGTAATGGGGGGGAAGGCGCTTGACGATAGGGTGGGGGGGCCTACGCGTTGATCGAGGCCATGAGGCGGACACGCGACTCAAACGCATCCCTCTTCTTCGCTTGGAACACGCAGGAGGAGGTGGGGGGGTTGAGGGGGGGAATACAGGCCGTGGTGAATAGGGTGAATCCC
Organism: Thermocladium modestius JCM 10088; assembly: GCA_001315925.1. Classification (GTDB taxonomy): domain Archaea; phylum Thermoproteota; class Thermoprotei; order Thermoproteales; family Thermocladiaceae; genus Thermocladium; species Thermocladium modestius. The sequence continues at coordinate 33,619 of BBBF01000004.1, forward strand.
GACTTGGCGATAGTGGTGGAGACGACTACGGCTGCCGACGTGCCGGGCAATCCCGAGGAGCAATGGATAACTGCGCTGTGCGGGGGGGGAGCAGCCGTGAGGGCAATGGATAGATCAATGATAACGAACCCAGTGCTCCTATCCAAGTCGCTGGAGGCGTTGGAGGCACGCAGGGTCAAGTATCAAGTGCAGGTAAACCCCCTACGGCGGGACCGATGCTGGGGGGGCAGTTCACATTCATGGAACCGGAGTGCCGACCCTTGTCATATCGACCCCCCCCGCCAGGTACATTCACTCACCTAGATCCGTGGCATGCATTGATGACATAGAGCAAGTGGTGAACGCATTAATGGCCGTTCTTTCCAGCGTGGACACATTAATGGATTCCATCGCCAGGAGAGATTAGCATTGATCAATTTTCATTTCAATAAATATGTTCATTAATATCCCCCCCTTAGCTCTATTTTACATTAATATGTTATTCCATCCAAACTAAAGGCACAGTTAGATGACTTGTTCAAACCGAGGAAGATGAAAATTAAGGGGGGGAACTCCTCGATATGGGGGGGATCTAGATAACGGTGAGGATGATGTAAACGACAAGGAGGAGATTTTACCTGCCCTTTTAAAGAAAAGGCAATAATCAATAAATTAACTACGTGGCGGAATACACGTTCTCCCCCCCATTTATGAATGAGCGGACCACCCTGTACTTATCATCCAGCGCCACGAAATCAGCCGCACAGCCCGGTCTCAAGCATCCCACTTCCCGAAGCCCAAGCGAGAGCTGGTACCGCGGTTGCCATGCTAATCGCCGTGGTGGGCTTGATTCCCAAAGAGATCATGTTCCGCACAGCCCTATCCAGCGTTAACGTGCTGCCGGCAAGCGTTCCATCCGGTAAGGTGGCCCTGCCATTGGCAACCGTCACCCTCAACCCTCCCAATTCGTACTCCCCATCGCCGAGTCCAGCGGCGGCTATCGCATCTGTGACCAAGACAATCCTATGAGAACCAGCGTACCTCACAGCGAATAGCACTGCCTCTGGCCTCAAGTGGATTAAGTCCACTATTAGCTCCAGGTACACGTTCTCGTTATCCATCAACGCCATGACAGTGCCCGGGTCCCTGTGATGTATCCCCTTCATGGCGTCGAAAAGATGAGTGGCCCGGCTTGCTCCAAGGGCTACGGCCCTAGTCGTGGTTTCATAATCCGCGTTGGTGTGGCCCACGCTGACGACGACGCCCTGCGAGACAGCGTACTGTATCAACTCCATCGCACCTTTCAACTCAGGAGCAACATGCACGAGAAGAGGCATGTCGCCCGCCAAGGCCAAGTACTGCTTGAGCTCGTCCAAGTTGGGAACGCGTATGACCTCTGGATTCTGGGCACCTCGCCGCTCCGGGTTTATGTACGGGCCCTCCAATCCAATTCCCACAGCCTTGGCGCCCCGCAGCTCCCTTCGGCCACTGATTATCAGGCCAAGAACTCTAAGTATGTTCTCATGCCGCGCGGAGACTAGGGTGGGCACGAATGAGGTCACCCCCCCGAACCTAGCCAAGTTGACTGATATCTCATTCAACTCCTTCACGCTCGCGGACCTAGTCACATCGAACCCGCAACAGCCATGTATGTGGGTATCAATGTATCCAGGCGCAATGGATAAACCCCCTCAAATCCACGTCGCTGGGCATCCCTCCGGCATCGCGCACCTCCGCTATTACTCCACGATGGATGATGATGGATACATCATGAATTGATTGATAGGGAGTGTAAATCGTGTCTACCTGACTACCTTCTCGGCCATACGTATTAATGATCACGGCCTAATAAATACTAATTTATATAAAAATTCATCTATGAGATCATAGATCCCCCCCTCCCCCCCTGCCCAGATCCGACTTACTGGAGGGAGGCTTGCCTCTCCCTTCGTCAATGAATTAATCGCCCCCCCAAAAAGGTTTATATAGAGTTTTTTTCTCGTTAAGGCCATGTCATTATCCCTCGGCAGTCTAGAGCTTGCGGGAGATGTGGTTGATGAGCTTAAATCCAAGCTGCTGGACGTAATAATAGTAGGCGGGGGGGGACCAGCAGGCCTAAATGCCGCTTTATACGCTGCCCGCTATAAGCTCTCTACCGCCGTGATAAGCGAGGACGTGGGGGGGGCCAGGTGGGGGGGAAGGCCGGGTGGGTTGAGAACTACCTAGGCTATGAGAGGATAATGGGGGGGCCCGACCTGGTCAGCAAGTTCGAGCAACACGTGAAGAGCTACGGAGTGCCGTTTCTCCTGGACTCCGTGGTGGCGGTGAGGAGGGATGGGGGGGATTCCTTCGTTGTTACAACGTCATCCGGCGATGACTTAAGGAGCAGGACCGTGATACTGGCGGTGGGGGGGGAGAGGAGAAGGAAGCTGAATGTGAAGGGGGGGGAGAAGGAGTTCGATGGGAAGGGCGTGTCCTACTGCGCACCGTGCGATGCCCCCCCGCTCTTCAAGGACAAGGTGGTGGCCGTGGTGGGGGGGGCGGGGGGGACGCCGCCGCCAGCGCATCGCTCCTATTGACGGAGTACGCCAAGAAGGTCTACATAATACATAGACGCGATAAGCTGAGGGCCGAGCCCACTTACCAGGACATGCTGAGGCGAAACCCCAAGATAGAGATACTGTGGAACACGGTGGTGAAGGAATTGAGGGGGGGAGACAAGCTCCTGCGCTCCGCCGTCCTGCAAAGAACAGATACGGGGGGGCAGGAGTACGGCCTCTCCATAGACGGCATATTCGTGGAGATAGGGGGGCCGAGCCCCCCGTGGAGTTGTTCAGGGGGGGAATCGGGTTGAAGACCGATGAGCGCGGGTACGTCGTTGTGAATAACTTGATGGAGACAAGCGAGCCCGGCATTTACGCCGCCGGCGATGCCGTTAACATAACCCCCCCGCTGGACTTCAGGCAAATAACGGTGGCGGCCGGTCAAGGCGCGTTGGCCGCCTACTCGGCCTATAACTACATCCTGAAGAGGTACGGCCAGGGAAGGCAATGATACGGGTAGTGAGGAACCCAGCCGAGGCGGAGGTCAAGTTCGAGTGCACCATGTGCGGGGGGGAGTGCTGCTTGGGAACCAGCATGGAGCTGTTGACGGATGACATGGAGAGAATCGTTGGGCTTGGGTATGGATTGGATCAATTCGCGGCAAGGGGGGTCGGATGGCGTGTGGAGGCTGAGGAACGTGGATGGGCACTGCGTCTTCTACGATCCCGACTCCAAGCGTTGCAGGATATATGAGAGCAGGCCAATTGGCTGCAGGCTCTATCCCCCCCTCAACTACGATGACGAGGAGGGGGCCGTGGTGGATAAGGCATGCCCCCCCGCTTGGAGAACCGTCCCCCCCCATCAGAGAAGAAACGGCTGGGCCGCTTGCTTCAACTATTCGTGGAGGAAACACAGCGCACCGACGACGAGGTAAGGCTGCTCAGGCTAATGGGTAAGCTATAGCTCAAGTTACCTAGATTGAATTTCCTCACGTGCACAGTACCTAGGGAAACGCCGATTTAGGCCAGGCCGTGAGCAGAATCATGCAGTCAAAGCAACCGATTCAATCGAAGTCCCGCTCACCTCACGTGGACAGCGGGGGGGCGTTCTCCGCAATCATGATAACCTACGCGTTGGCGTTGTCCACCGCCGTTGAGTTGGGCGGCTTGAACCCAGTTAGGGTCGTCCTGGTGACCCTCTTGGTCGCCGCCAATGTGGCCAGCCTGGTGAGGGTTCACCTTAGATTGGTGTCTAGGCCGAGGAAGTCCGATTACGCATTATTCCTAATCAACGTCGCGCCGTACCTCTACGTCCTATACGTCGCGCCCCCCCAGCCATGGCTGGCCCTATCCGTGATTCCCCCCCTGGCCGTGTTTTTATGGGAGGCATTTCATGGAAGAGGGAGGGGGGGCCGTGGCCAACGTTGCCGGGACCGCGCTGCTCGCATCGGCTTACCTGCTTGGCTAGCCATGATGGGGGGAAAGCCTTCCCTGGCCGTCATAAATGCCGCATCCATATGGCTGGCATACCACGTGTTCTCGGCGATATACGTGGAGGGAAAGCTTCCCTTTAGAACCATCAAGCCGTGGGCCGCGTCCATATGGTGGTTATCAGTGCTTCCGCCGCTGGCCTACGCATCCCTGGGCACCGGTCTTTACCTGGCTCTCGTGGAGCCAACTATTAGGGCCATCTACTCCCTCAGGGAGGGGAAGGTGGATCGCCGCGGATTGCGAGATAGAGTGAGGAGAATCGGCATCGCGTTACTTTTGGAATCAATAATAATGGCAGTACTATTGTCGGCATTGCTCATGATCGGCGGATTCAAATCATTTCCCTGAGGAGCACCTTACATTCAGATTTTCTTGATACTTAGACGGCGTATCCCTTGGGAGCGATGGGATTAATTGCGTGTCCAATTTTTGGTAACGCATTTTGCTTGTATGATCATAAAGGCAATACTGGGCATCGAGAATATTTCTGTGCTCAACTATACAACGAAAGTTGCAACGGATATTGAATATCCCTTACTGCGGTGGGGGGGTTAATCGAGGCATGGCTTTTGAATTCCGCGCTCCGCGGCCGGCGCGTGATCTGCTTATTAATGCCGTTCCCTCCAGCGTTTCGTGATTAATTTATATATAATCGTCGCGGGACTATTGCTGGGCGTTGCCCACGGAGTTGAGCCCGATCACTTGGCCTCAATATCTCTATCTAAGAGGGGGGGGCGATGGGCGGTCTCCACTTTGGGCTCGGCCATGGCTTGGGCTTTCTCATTATCGCCCTCCCCCCCCTGGTTCTGGCCATGCGCTCCCTGCCCTACAAGGCGGCTGTCGACGATGCTGCTCTGGCTGTATCCCTAGCCATTGCCTGCGTGGCTGTCTACTCGGCGGCGAGGGGGGATTGACTTAGAGCTTGGGCCCGGGGGGGCGCGCAGGGCTTGGAGTGCTTCAGGGCGCCCTAGCCTTGACGCCGACCAAGGTGTTAGTCATTGCTCTCGCCGCGGCCGCTGATGTGTATGTCGGCATTGCAGCACTGGCCGCGTTCACGCTGGGGGGGTCCGTGGCCGTGATGACGGCGTATGGGCGCGCCAGGGCGGCTATCCCCCCCAGCGGGTTAGATAGAGTTATTACCATCGCGGTATCCCTGGCATCCATATTGTACGCCGCGTTGGGGGTTGCTTGGGCTGGCGTATCTTGGCTAGACCCTTCACTTTATGGCTCCGCGAAGCTTGCTCCATTGCTCCTTGAACTCCAGAGAGGAGAATATCACCAGGGCAGCTAGGGGGGGTATGGCCGCCATTGGGTCCAACGCTATTGCCTTCATGGCCACGGCCACGGCGTAGGACGCCGCCAGCGAGGCGCTGAAGCCCAGGTAAAACGCCGCTCTCGGCAGGGCCTTGCTGCCGATTATGATCAATCCCTCAACCACTCCATTCCTCCTAACAGCGACGTACCCGCCCTCCTCCTTCACGGCCAACCCAAGCTCCTGAGCCGCTCCAGGTGGTGATAGGCGACGCCGGGGGGGCTGGACAGAGAGAGGGATCTCTGGACCTCCCTAATGCTCATCGGCCTGCCCTCGCTCACCAACAATAGGTAAACCCTAAGCGCTGTGTCCCCCAGCTCGTTACCCACGTCGTTGCGCCGATTCAACTACTTAAAAAACTAGCCGCTCGACCTTCACGTACCAGTCCCTGGAATGCCGAGCGAAACTCGCCCAGCCGAGGCGCGCGGGGGGGATTAGTAATATTTAGGGGGGGAGCGGCGGTTCCCAATCATGAATTCAACGGAGCTCGCCCGCTTGATGGGCATCATGGTTGCCCTCGTGGTGATGTCAATGGCATGGATGGCGCGCGCCGCATCACAGACAGGCCCCCCCTCATCAAGTCGATGGAGCCACCGCGATAGCCGATTACTACGTGATCAATCCCTACTCCAACGGCACCCGGATGTCTGCCGGCAATGAGACGCTGATAAACGTTCAATCCATTGCTTATCCGGGGGGGAACCACACGATCTACATGGCCTCGCTGCTCAACTCAAGCGGTTGGCTGGATGGGTACGCCGTGTACATCCCCCCCAACCTCCGCGGCGCAGTCTTGATGGTTAAGGCGCCCAGCATCGAGCCGGGTCTACCGTACCTATTAGTTGTGTACGAGGCTAACTCCACGTCGACTTACCTGGGCTACGCCTGGCTGCCGGGCGGCGAGGCGTTGAGTTTAATCAACGACGGTTCTGCTTGGACGAGGGCGGTCACCATGCTCCCCCCCTAAGCGATTATGCGAGGGGCAACGTTAAGGTGAGGGTCATGCTTCCCTCCGGCCCCCCCGCCGGCAATGGCACCGTATGCGCGATACCCCCCCATGGAGCTCATCCCAATGCCGCCCATTGAGGGCTTGAGCTTGCGACCCAGCAGTGCAGCGACGTGTCAAGCGGCGCGGCAATCATAGACGGCATCCCCCCCTTGATTCCGTACGTAATGATTTACAGTTACTCCGTCAACGTCGATCAACTGCTCGGCGTTTCAGGAACAAACGAGTCAAGCATATACAACGAGACAATCCACGTGCTGGGCGTCGACGTGAACGTGACTGTGAGGAAGATAGTCTACTACGAGTCGAGCCCCGGCGTAATAGAGGCAACCGGGCGTGGGTTATTCGTTCCAGGCCAGGCCGCCGAGATAAACGCGTCGATAATCGAGTACCCAGCGCCGCTCCCGCCTTACATGATCTACGCGCCGGCAGCGGTCGTGGAGCCCATCAATAAATACGAGACGCCATCAGCCTCAATGAATCCAGCGCAGCGCGACCGCGTGGGTACTTCAACTACGGTTATGCCGCCGCCATGGTCGTGATAGCGATAGCCGTGGGCACTGCTGCCGCAGTTGCAGTGGGCAGGCGGGTCGACTCAATTAATGGTGAGGGGGGGCAATAGGTCTCGGCGGGGGGGAGATTCTCCTCGCTGCCAAGCGATTCATGTCGTTGTTGAAGGACTCATAAATGCCGCCCATAATGGCTTGATGCGGCCGCCGGGATTTGAACCCGGGATCTGCGACGTGGCAGGCCGCCGTCCTGATCCAAACTAGACTACGGCCGCTCGGCTTTTGGGTTGGATGGCTGGATTTTTAAGGTTTCCCCCCCGGAGGCATTCCATGACCCGGCCGGCGCCTCATGGCTAGGCGACGCTCGGATGCATGTTTTTAATGGCCGGCAAACGCTGCCGAGCGTGAGGAGTAGATTCCTATACTTCGCGGAGTACATGGCCGCCGTCTCCGCGATATTGGCCATGAGCGCCAACAACAAGGTATTCCTGCTGGCCCCCCCGCCCTACGCGGTATCCGCCTACCTGGTCCTCTTCGAGAGGAATACAAAGTTCTCCAAGCCGAGCGGGTTGCAGTTTCGTATGGCTTCGCCATAGCATCCTCGGAGGCCCTCCACGCGTTGCTGGGCCCCTCCATAGCTTCGATGACAATCAACGTATTCGCTGTCTCGGCATTCATTATGTTGACCGAGTACTCTCACCCGCCAGCCATAGCCTTAACCATATTCTCGTACCTTAGGTTCAGCGACGTGCTATTCGTGACCAGCTCGCTCGCTGCGCTGGGCATAATAATTTTGATTTACGCGATCGATTCAGCACTAATCAGGGCTGGGAAGTTGAGCCGCGTCTAGGCTTGCCAGGGTCATCGACGGAATCAAATTAAAGGCTTGGATAGACTGTAGGCCATGGTTTTCCTCGAGGTGTTGGTCTACATAATCCGCGGGGGGGGCGAGGTCCTCCTAATAGAGAAGAAGAGGGGGGGGCTTGGGGGGGGCGGGTTACATAAATGGAGTGGGGGGGGCAAGGTGGAGCCTGGCGAGGGGGGGTCTGCGACGCGGCGGTGAGGGAGACCAGGGAGGAGGTGGGGGGGCTCACCCCCCTCGGCCTCAGGTGGAGGGGGGGACTGCTAGAGTTCTGGAACTGGGAGTCGGGGGGGAGCGTGGAGTCCGTTCACTTCGTTCACCTATTCACGGCGTCCGGGTTCGAGGGAGCCCCCTCGGAGAGCGATGAGGCGAGGCCAGCTTGGTTTAAGCTGAGCGAGATCCCCTACGGCAGGATGTGGGAGGACGATAAGTTATGGTTCCCGCTAATGCTGGGGGGGGAGGAGCCCCCCATATACGGCAGGTTCGTGTTCGAGGGGGGGTGGAGGCTGAGGCGGCATCAATTGATTAGGCTGGATGCGGTAGATGAGGGATTCAATGCATGCGCGGAGCCTGAGTCGAGGACCGGCTCACTGGCTCGCTCATTCACTCACGCCGTCCAGGATTGCCTTTCCAAGATGCAGCGGCCTCCCCCCCAGCCTCCTGGCCCCCCCTCCTCCAGCCTGTGAGCGGTTCCCAGACGAAGGATGCCCTCACGGCTTGCTTGTACCTATCGCTGAAGTAGCTTCCCGGCACCACGGCCACCCCCCCGTGCTTCTCCAGGGCGTGCTCGGCGAAGGAGTCCCCCCCATCATCAATGTACTTTCCCAGGTCCATGAAGACGAACATGGAGCCGTGGGGCACTTGGAACTTCGCCTCGGGCAGGAATCGCTTGATGGCTTGCATTAAGGCATCCCTCCTCGCCCTGTACTCCTCCACCACCCGCCTCACGTGGGCCTCCCTCTCCCTGGACCTTAGGTAGAGGAGAGCCAGTCTCTGGGATATGGATGGTGGGCAGTACGTCATCTCCTCGCCGGCCAGCTTTATCCTGCCAATCAACTCGCGCGGCCCGTAGACGAAGCCGAGCCTCCACCCAGCATGCCGGGGTCCTTCGAGAACGTGTTTATGGATATCACCCTATCCGGGGGGGCGTACGTGTACGGATAGGCGTGGCTTCCCTCGTATATCAACATTCTGTAGGCCTCGTCAGAAACTATCCAGAAGTCGCGGTCCACGGCCAAGTCCGCCACCGCCTTCACCTCGTTCACCCCCCCAATCACCGACCCAGTGGGGGTTGTCCGGGCTCACCAGCACCACTGCCTTCGTCCTGGGCCCCCCCACCTTCTCCTTCAACGCCTCCACGTCCAGCTTGAACCCGTCATCCATGTCGAGCCCCCCCACCCTAACTATCCTGGCCCCCCCGAAGTACTCCAGTATCGGCTTATAGCGAAGTAGGTTGGATCCATGAGTATCACCTCGTCCCCCCCGGGATTCAGTATGGTCATGAACGTGGCGAACATGGCCTCCTGCCCCCCCCAGCGGTCACGGTCAAGTCATCTGGATCCACCTCAACGCCCCCCCCTGTCCGCCTCAAGTCATCCGATATGGCCTCCCGAAGCTCCCTCCTTCCCTGGCTGGGCGTGTACGCGAATAGCTCCATGTCATCCCCCCAGAAGCTCCTCGCCCAACGCCATGCGCACATCCCTGGGCGGCGGCACGCTGGGTTGACCGGCGGAGAGCACTATGACGTCCCGCCGCTCCCGCTTTAACCGCTCCCTTATCGCATCTATCCTCCTAGTGGGCGATTCCCTGAATGCATCTATGGACTTGGATATGCCCGGCATGGCCGTGGTTGACCGGATAATATATACGCATTATTCACTATTAGATCAATACATACCGTAATTAATAGTTAAAGGTACCATTATTATTCGAACACATAAGTCGAATTAACTTAAAATCACGTTGAATTATAGTATATTTTTATGATGAGTAGCAATCCTTTGGGTTTAATCGATCTCCTTAATTAATCTTCTTCCTTTGATTTTTTGTTATCCCGTTGAAGTATGAATATATAAGTACGGTTTAATGCTAGATTTGGGATAAATATGGGGGAATTGTCCACGAACTCCTCCCTAGCTTCCATATACGTCCACACCCAGAACGTAGACGCCGCCCTAGCGATGAGCACGTACGGAATATACCTGCACGCGGTTTTCCTATCCCTGACCCTGGGGGATCCCGCTGGCCATAACTGCCTGGCTAATCCAATGGAGGCGAACCGGGATGGGGATTACTTGAGGTACGCAAAGACGTTGAGCGTTGTCCTAGCCATAAACTTCTCCCTTGGGGTCGTGACGGGAACCCTAGTGGAGTTCGGACTCCTGGACATATGGCCCACAAGCATGGTTCTCTTCGCTGCCCCCCCCGGCTTCCTCCCCCCCCTGGCGTTCGAGGCGACCATAGCGTTCATAGGGGAGGCCGCGCTGCTCACGCTATACCTAGCCACGCTGGGCAAATGGAGCGCGTACAGGAGCGCGGCTGTTTTAATGGCTAACTGGGCCCTGGGGTCGCTGTCCGGCTACTTCATCCTCACGGTGACGCTGGATGAACGTGCCCTGGGGAGCCGGGACCGTGCCGCAGGCCCTATACCCCCCCTTCCTGCCAAGTTATGGCCCACAAGCGTTGAATGAGACGGGCGCGCTGAACTTGATGGCGGTTTTGATGCACTACGCGGCGTCCAGTCCATCCGGATCGCTGGCCGTGACGAACGTGGGATTCACCTCAATGGTGGGCAGGCTATTCGACGATGCTTGGCTACCCCCTCATGAATCCCGACGCATTGGTCACCACCCTGCACACGCTGCTGGCGGCGTACGCGGTGGGCCTCGGCACGGTGGCGGCTATCCTGGCATTCAAGCACGCGAGAAGCCGTGATCCAAAGTACATGAAGCTGTTGAAGCCCATTCTCTGGATATTGGTCGTGGTTCTCCTGGTGCAGCCCACGCTGGGCGGCCACTTGATGGGCGACGCCGTGGTGAAGTACCAGCCACTAAGTTCACGGCCATGGTTGCGTTGACGGGCGGCAGTGGAGTTTACGGCACCGAGTTCCTGGACCCATTGAGGCCTTGTTCGCGTACGGCGACCCGTACCACCCCATACATGGATTTCAATACTATATAGATCAATGCAGCGAACTGGGGAACACGACGTTTGGAGAGCTCTATTCCACGATGGACCCGAGGATGCTGGGGTACGTGGCGCCCATTGCCAACACCACCCTGGCAGACAACTGCGTGGATGCCGTTAAATCCATAGAATCCCTGGCCCCCCCACTGGTGAGCGGATTCTACTACTCCATGATAGTCGCGGGAATAGTGGCTGGGCTCGCTTCGCTTCTCGCGTTGTTCACGTTCCTCTGGAGGGCCCCCCCGGCCATCAGTCGACTAAGCGATGCGATTAACTATGGCGTGATTGGGCGGGTGGTTGGCAGGGATAGGGTGTTGCCCTTGCTGGTGCTGGCCATGGCGATCGCCGCCGATGTGGCGTCCACCGCCGGCTGGGCGGCCAGGGAGGTGGGGGGGCGGCAGCCATGGACTGTGTACGGCATGATAACGACGAACGAGGTGGTCACGCCCGTTACCATATCGCCCGCCTTCGAGGCAATCGTGTTCCTAGTGTTCACCGCCGTGGCGATAGGCGGGGGGGGCGTCGCCATGATATATGCCGCAAAGAGGCCGGAGCTGCTTGATAGGCTGAGGAGAGCGGTGGGTGGTGGTCAATGAATATGGTCATGTTCTCCTTCGTCTTGCTGGGCTTCACGTTGTTAATGCATTTGGTGTTCGTCAATGTCATAATAGGAGCCGCCGCGTTGACCGTGGTGATGAGGTACGTGGCTTACCGGAGGGGGGGTGATGCGGGGGCTGGAGTTGCTGGCCAGGAGGGCATTCAGGATATTGGTTGTCTCGGACTTGTTCGGCGGGGTTTGGGCAACGATACTCACGGTGTTGATGGCTGGACTGTACCCCCCCAGCATGACTGCCATATTCACGTATGATTATTTCTATCCCGTCGCCATTTCCATCACTGGAATAATGGTGAGCATTCCATTAATAGCAATATACTGGCACCTGTGGGGGAGGATTAACCCGAGACTGCATAGCCTCCTCGGCCTGCCCCCTCCTGGCGTCGATTCTCTTGGTTCCCATGGGCTTCAGGTACTTCTTCGCAGGGATGACGTACGCCGACCCCCCCAGCTCCGCGTTGGCTAATCCAGTGTACCCGCCCCCCCTCATAATTCATACATTGATAGGCGCCACGGACATAGGCGCGTTCGTGATCGCCGCCGTTCTGGCAACCAAGGGCAATCTTGACGTGAGGGGGGGAGTGAGGATATCGCTGGGAACTGGGCTGGCGCTTCTTCCGGCCCAGGCCGCGGCCGGGGGGGGTATTACTATGCGGTGCTGACGAGGTACTCTCCCTACGTCGCAGGCAACGTGGGCGGTCCATTGCTCGGCTACCCCAACGGCAGCCCAATGGTTTATCCAGCATTCTACTCTGGGGGGGTGGCGCTGGCGGCCGTGCTTGGAGCGGTCGCCGTGTACGCCTTCTATGCATCGCTTAGGGGGGGCGAGGTGAGGCGGTGGGCCGTCATTGCGTCGGGCGTCCTGTCCGAGGCGGTCATGTTATTGATGGAGTACGCCAACGACATGGCCAGGTACCCCTACATATTCGTCGAGGGAAGCGGGGGGGAGTGGCGGCGTCCAACCTGCTCGATAGCTTGATGCCGATCCCGTTGGGCGCGATTTACATCATGCTGGCCTCATCCATTTTCTTCGTGGGCGTGTTCAGCGCGGCATTCTACTATGCCATATTGAGGCGATTCATTCCTGAGACCGAGGAGTAGCGGGTCTTGGGCTTTCCTGTAATTATACATTTAAATGAATATCGTAAAATTTTATTTGTAACCGGAATTTTTATAAGAACCAAATTAAGATAGATATTTATATGATACAGAACAAGCCCCCCCGCTCGAGGTGGACGTGGATAGCAATAGCCCTACTAACCATCATGGCCGCCGCGGCCGCGGCGGTGGCCGTCTATGAATACGAAGCGGCGCACGGCTACGCGCAGCACGTGGACTCGCTCCTATTGGGCGGAGTGAGGATTACCGCCGTCAACGGCAGCCCAGTGACGCCGGCGGAGGCGATTGCATTGCTCGAGGCGCCCCCCCGCATAGGCATAGTGACTCCCATGGCGATGGAGGAGGCGCCCATACTGGCAGCGATGAAGGTGAACGCGGTGGCGGAGATAGGGGGGGGATACACGTTCTACCTGGGCACCATAGGCAATAGATCCGTGGTGCTGGTGAGGAGCGGTGAGAAGGAGTACGCGGCGGAGCTGGCTACGTATATAATGGATACGCACTTCCACGTGGTGGCGGCCATACTCAGCGGAACCGCTGGCTCCAGGAACCCCAACGTGCGCGTCGGCGATGTGGTGGTGGGGGGGGCGTTCGCCGTGGATAAATCATCAATTCACTACCACGACAGGGGGGGATTCCAGAGCGATTACACGGGCGTCGAGATGGTGATCACCAATGAGTCGCTCATCGGCGAGCAATTCATAACCACCCACGGGGGGGAGGTCGGGCCAAGCCCCCCAGAACGCCTCCGCGTATGGGTACGGGCCGGGCACTCCCAGCCCCCCCAACTACATCTACGTGGCGGTCCTACCGGCCTCGCTGGGCTTGGTCGAGGCTGCGGAGGGGGCCAGCGGCGTGCTTGGGAACACGTCCCTGGCCGACGTGACCGGCATGAATGTTTCCGGCTCAATACCGGCCCGGCTAATAGTTGGCGTGATAGGCTCCGCCAATCAATGGACCGAGCCCCCCTCTCGTGGATGGAGGCCCAGAACGCCTTGTACGAGACCGATGCTGGGGGGGAGAACGAGGGATCCGGGTTCGCGTACGCAAACTCCCAGCTGGGGGGGGTGCCGTGGGTCATAATAAGGGGGGGTATATCGGACTCGCCTTGGTACCCGACGACCTACCACGGAGTGCTGGCGGCGGATAGGGCGGCCGCCGTGACTATATACGTGGTGACCCACTTCCCGTCAAGCGACCTGGACACCCCCCCAGCCACACCATCGATTCTATCGCCTCTCTCCAACGCGGCGATGCATGGATACATAGTGGCCGAGAGGGCGTACTACAACGTCACGCCTGTCACCGAGGTTCAATACATGGCCTCCAACGGATCCACGGTGACGACGACGGGCTGGCCGGGGGGGAGTACTCGTACCCCCCCAGCGGAGCCGCAGTGGGGGGGTACAGTAACTACACGGATCAATTGATATACGTTGGATAGGATAAGTGGAACCGGTTACTTGCTTAAAATCAATGCGTTTCTCCACGGTTCTCCGCGTCGGCATGGCAATGCTTTAAAGTTCCCGAGGATCCTCGATCCATGAAGGCTGTCGTGGTTAAGGGAGGATGGATTACTCCGTGGTGGCCGACGCCGCCAACCCAACTGCCGCGCCGGGCAGGGCAGTGCTGTCGATAAGCTACGCGTCCCTGTGCTATAGGGACTTGCTGGAGTTGATGGGGGGGTATTACCCCAGGATGCGGTACCCAGTGGTGCTGGGCCACGAGGCGGTGGGCGTGGTGGAGGAGTCAATGGATCCCAGGTACAGGCCGGGCGATAGGGTGGTTCCCATGCTTTACGAGCCGGATGGGACGTGCGACATGTGCTTGAGGGGGGGCGAGGAGGTTTACTGCAGGTCCAGGAGGAGCTATGGGGGGGGAGGACGTGGATGGGTTCTTCGCGGAGAGGGCCGCCGTGGCGGCAACGCGCTGGTAAAGGTGCCTACGTGGGTCAACGACGAGTTGGCGGTCCTGGTTCCCTGCGTCATAGCTATGATATACAAGGGGGGGCTGCGGCGGGCATCCCTCTCCCAGGGAGAGACGGTGCTGGTGACCGGGGGGGCTGGGGGGGGAGGGGGGGTTGGCATACATGCAGTTCAATTGGCCAAGGCCATGGGGGGGCGAGGGTCATCGGCGTGACGAGCCGCGAGGATAAGGCCGGGGGGGGCGGTGGCTAAGTACGCCGATGAGGTCGTGATAGGCTCCAAGTTCGGGGGGGATGAGGTGAAGAAGAGGGCGGGCGAGGTCGACGTGGTGGTGGAGAACGTGGGCACCCCAACGCTGGGCGAGTCCCTGAGGAGCTTGAGGATGGGCGGGCGGTTGGTGCTAATAGGTAACGTAAAGCCAGATGAGGCGTACGAGCTTCGCTTGGGCTACGCCATAATGAAGGATATAGCGTGATAGGAAACGTGGCCGCCAATAGGGGGGGGATATATGGAGAACGTTTGAGTTGATGAGGGTCAAGACCATCGAGCCTATTGTGACCAAGTACTCCCTGGAGGAGTTCGAGGCAGCGCTGGATCAATTGAGGAGGGGGGGGATAAGGTGGGCAAGATCTTGTTAAAGCCATAGGGTGAACGCGTTGCGGCCTAGGCTGGGAGTTGGGGGGGCAGCGATTTCCCGCGCCATCAACCTAGCCTCGTTCCTGCTCCTTCCCCCCCTAGCCATAAAGGAGGCCGGCCTGCCGACGCCGCTTTTCCTCTTAACAGTGCTGACTTACTGCGTGGGGATTCCCTTGATGGGTCGGGTGAAGGTCAAGTCGCCGCACTTGGTGGGTCCCCCCCTCATCAACATAGTCTGGGCCTGGATATACGCTGCGATATTCATTCTGGAATACATGGGGGCATCGAAGTGGTTCATCCTGCTCCAACGACCTTCGCCGGCCTCGCCATGGGGATCGGGGATGGGGCGTACCTATCCATTAGGCCGCGGGAGCTGGGCCATTGCTGGGGGGGCCTCCTCGTCGCTCCTCCTCTCAATCATCAAGGGGTACTGGTTCCCTCTGGCGGCGTCAATAGCGTCGTACTCGGCGGCCATCGCCGCCGCGCTGCTCATGAGGGGGGGGCAGAGCCTCCCCCCCGGGCCGGCGAGTGGGGGGTTCTCCACGTTAGGCGCGGTCGGCTCCGGCCTCTCCATAGGGGGGGCCGCGGCGCTGTTCGCGGGACAGTTCCCGTTCTACTTAACCGCGTTGATATCGCCTCTCCTCCTAAGAAGGAGAGCATGGGCAGCGGTGCTCCTCCTCACGGCCTTCTCAGTAGCATTGATGCCCCGCCCCGAGATAGGGGGGGCCGCGGCAGCGGGGGCAGCGGCCTGGGCATACACGGGCTGGACGGAGGGGCGGGCGGGGGGGGTGGGCGCGTCCGTCGCCTGCTTGATGATCGCCGCCGCGGCCGCCGCGTACCCCGGCCAGCGGGGGGGCCGTCCTTAGCTTCATAACATTGATTTACTTGGCTGTTAGGAGCATTAGGGGGGGGAGTTAATTTAGATCGTGTACGTCTGCTGCGGCTTGCGCTCCGGCTGGTCCTTCGCGGTCCTCACCTTGTCCCTCAGCTTCTCGAATTTCTTTCCAACCATGAGTATCTTTACGCCGTCAAGGGATGCTGACCTGTTGGTTAAATTAATGGTGTACTGCTTCGTTATCAGTACCCCGCCGTACATGTCTATTATGTAGAGGGGGGGCGATATGAATTTGGTGGATCCCTGCTCGTATTGAACCGTGATCGGGGGGGGTGATCGTAGGCCTCGTTGGAGTCGTTCAGGTACATGGCCTCCACGAGCTTCATGTCTCCGCCGTCCATGAATTGGCCCACCATCACGTTGAGGGGCTTCTTCAGCTCATCCATGTACTCCACGTCTATGTGGACGTCGAATTTCCTGTACCTAGCCAGCTCATCCATCAACACGTTCTCTATGTTGTCGAGGGGCTCCAGCCTCTTGACGAGCGGTATGGGAAGCATCGACTCGATCTCTATTCCCCCCCTATAAAAGCTTTGCAGGTGAGCGCCGTGGATGGGAGTAAGCGGAGCGATTGAGGCGATCGCGTGATTGCGGAGAATCATCGCTGGTCTTCGTTGAGACCCCCCCTCACGACAGCGGCGTCCGGCCCCCCCGTCCTTGCCCTCCTCAATCCAGTTAATTGTCGTGGGTGTTTCGCGCCGATTGGAGATAATACTTTCGATTAGTACTGCCTCAATTAAAATATATGTCATGTTTATATAGATGGACAGCGCCATTCCGGCATGGATGTTGAGTCAATGCTGGACAAGTGCTGCGTGGAGGTTGGGATAACCGTCAGCGGGGGGGCCTCCTCCCTGGCCATACCCATACAGTTCTATAGGAGGATGGAGGATAACGCGGTGGAGGAGCAGTTGGCGTTGGTTAGGGACCCGTCCCTGAAGGGGCGGTTGTTCTTCGGGGGGGTGGTGAGGAGGATAACGAAGCTGGAGCCCCCCCTCGTGAGGGATAGGGTTAGGAATCCATTCGTGGATAGGCCGGAGATAATGGATCAATCAATACTGATGCCCTTCACCAACGGAATTGTTAGGCTGTACGGAATGATAGGGCCCGGAGGCCTATCCACGGAGGTCAGCCACGTGGCCACTCCTGGATCCAAGGTGTTCCTGGTGAGGGACGGCACTGTCCTCAATGAGTACGCCGGGAGCGGGGGGGCGGCATTCACGTGGGGGGGATCATAAGTACAGTAATTGGTCGATCAGGCTGGATCACTCATTCGTGAATTACCACATGGGCGTGTTCGGCGCCACTGGGGGGGGTGGGCAAGTCGAGGTTGATAAGGGGGGGATTGATAGGGGGGGAGCTGAGGAGGGTTGGGGTATAGGGCCGTGGTGTTCGACCACAGCGGGGGGGTGGATTACGTTCCCCACATGAAGGAGCACGCCATATCCTCCAAGCAGATAAGGATAAGCCTCCGACCATAGCCTCCGTCATAGCGAGCAAGGCCAGGCTGGGGGGGTGGCAGAGTTATGGGGGGGAGTACATGGAGGTCGCCACGATAACGTACACCATGCCGGAGGAGCCCAAGAGGAGGGGGGGACGCTGCTGGAGGAGCCCGTGCCTCGGGAGGTCAAGTGGAGCAAGCAAGGCTTCATAAAGCACCTGGTGGAGAAGATGCGGGAGGTAGGCGCGAGGGACTCCTCCGTGGAGAAGGCGAAGCTATTCATAGAGTACTTCGTCGACGACTCGTTCTTCGACGAGCTGAACAGGAGGAGCCTGGAGCCGGGCGACGTGGTTAGGAGGGCCGCAAGCGATGGGTTGGCCGTGATAGACCTGAGCGCCGACACGGACCTCACAGTGAAGCAAGCCATAATAGCGGACATCATAGAGGCGGCTTGGGATATGGTTAAGAGGGGAACCATTGAGATACCTGCCAACCTGGTCTTCGTTATAGACGAGGCGCAGAACTACGTTCCGGAGGATGAGTGGACGATCTGCAAGGACCCCCCCATAGAGACCACGGTGAGGGAGGGAAGGAAGTGGGGCCTCTCACTACTGCTGGCAAGCCAGAGAATAGCGAGGGACATAAAGTCCAGCGTCAGGGCTAACCTGGGCACGGTCTTCTTCTCGCGACTCTCCGCCCAGGCGGATCTGAAGGAGATAGGCGCGTACCTGGACATAGCGGACATAAGCGAGGGCACCCTGTCACAGCTGGGGGGGACGAGGGAGTTCTTCGTCGCCGGCCTGATGAATCCCCTTAGGAAGCCCCCTCCTGCTCAAGGTCAGGGAGGTGGAGTGAAGGTGGAGGAGGATTACTCAATTGATTTCTGGATAGACCCGCCGCTCCTCCTATCCATAGTGGCCGACGTTAAGGAGATCGTGAAGAAATTGAATAAGGCTGAATCATCGAAGATAGTGGAGGAGGTCAAGGCAGCCCTGGGAGCAGGGCCAGGAGGATAGGGGGGGAGGCAGGCGAGTTGAGGGCGTACGCCATAGACTCCAGCTACGCGGATCCAGCGCTCGAGTTGGTGGGCGGGGGGGTGCTCACCGTGGTGGCTTACGGCTACGTGGGGGGGAACGGGGGGGGAGGCGAGTCGGATAAGTTCGTGACGGGCACGGTCTTCTTCGAGGACACCAACGAGGTCGACAGGAACGTATCCATCTACTCGTCCATCAAGGAGCGCGAGCTAGCCATAAAGCTGCTGGGGGGGGAGAAGAGGAGGGGGGGGAAGAGGAGGGTCGATTTAATAGTGCTGGACGGTGACATAGCGCTGCACCCCCCCCTCCCCCCCTACAACCTGCCCAGCAGGAGGAGCGAGCGGAGCTTGGTGGAGAAGACAATGAAGCGGCTCCTCAAGGAGGCGGAGGCCACGGGCACCACGCTGGTGGGGTGGTGAAGAGGGTTAGGTCCAGGTACGTGTCCGCCGTGATGGATAAATGCCTCCCCCCGTCAACGATAAGCTGCTCATGAGCATGGTGCTGGGTAGGGGGGGGAGTACCTGGAGCTCGGCACATTCGGGGGGGAGCTACTGCCCAAGTGGGTCGACGTGAACTACGTGAAGTGCTGGGACGAGGAGGAGCACGTTAAGAGGAGGAGGGCAGAGGAGGGGGGGAGGAGCAACCTGGAGGCGGTGTTCAACTCGGAGCTGAGATCGCTCAGGGACGTGGTGGTCGCGTTCTATAAGGCGTTCAACTCATCAATAGCCACAAAGGTGGAGGTGCTCGACTTCGGGGGGGGACTCGGCGTGGATAGGGTGGTGGGGGGGGTTCCTGGCTGGGCAGACCACAGACACTGGCTACCCATACATACTGGACACAGTCGATACTGTGGTGAGGATAGACTCGCGGCTCCTCGACTACGTGAGGACGCTCCTAATAAAGAACGCAAACGAGGTGAGCAGCGACTTGATAAACGCATTGCTTCAATTAACTAACCCCCCAGAAGGCGTACCTGTACAAGCAATTAGAGGCGTAGGCCTCAGTTGAGGCAGGGAGCGGAAAGGGGGGGAGCGGGGGGGGCGGGCAATATTTTTAAGTCCATTTTACGGACTCAGCGGCGGTGTCCGTTATTGATTTTGGACTGGACGGGTCGTTCAACTCAAAATCCATAGAGGGCAAGGTACTTGAGTATTGGAGGGCAAATAAGGTGAAGCGAAAGTGGCTCGACGCCGCCGGCCCCAGGGGGGGGAGGTTCACCTTCCTCGAGGGACCGCCCACGGTGAATGGCTTTCCCCCCCACGTTGGGCACGCGAGGGGGGGGCGGACGTATAAGGACGTCGTGCTCCGCTTCAAGCACATGACTGGGTACTCCCTGTGGGCCCAGGGGGGGTGGGACGAGCAGGGACTGCCCGTTGAGCTGGAGGCGGAGAAGGCGCTCGGAATATCCAGTAAGAAGGAGATAGAGCAGGTCGGGCTGGATAAGTTCTCCGATAAGTGCAATGAGTTGGTGGATTACTACCTGAGCCGGTGGGTGGAGGTTGGCACGGACAGGCTTGGCGTGTGGCTGGACACCGAGAACGCCTACGAGACGCGTAGGCCGCAGTACATAGAGCACGTGTGGTCCCTCGTGAAGAAGGCGTGGGAGCGGGGGGGGCTCCTCTTCGAGGATTACAGGGTACTGCCGTTCTGCCCCCAGATGCGAAACCGCGCTGAGCGATGCCGAGGTGGATCAGGGATATAAGGAGAGGAGGGACCCAGCCATATTCGTGAAGTTCAAGGTCATTGGCGAGGAGAACACGTACTTGGTGATATGGACCACGACGCCTGGACCTTGATAGACAACGAGGCCGTGGCCGTGAACCCCCCCTCATTCAAGTACGCCTACGTGGACGCTGGGAAGGAGGTGCTGGTGGTGGCCGAGAATCTCGTGGATCAACTCATGCACAAGTTCGGCGTGGGGAGCTACAGGGTATTGAGGAGCGTCAGCGGGAGGGAGCTGGAGGGGGGGCTTCAATACGAGCACGTGTACGACGGGAAGCCGCGCAGGGTGATAACGGCGGATTTCGTGACCCTGGAGGACGGGTCCGGCCTCGTCCACGTGGCCCCCGGCCCACGGCCCTGAGGACTTCGAGGCCGCGAAGAGGCATGGAATACCGGTCACCAACACCGTAGAGATAAACGGCGTGTTCAGCTCAGGCCCGTTCAAGGGAAAGTACTTCCTGGACGTCAATTCCCTCGTGATAAAGGACCTTAAGACGAGGGGGGGCTTGCTTCTGCGTAGGGACGAGGTGTCCCACCAATACCCCACTGCTGGAGATGCGGCACCCCCCTCATCTACAGGGCGGACAAGCAGTGGTTCCTCGGCATATCCTCGCTCAGGGATGCAATGTCGAGGGAGCTGAGCAAGGTGACTGTATACCCGGAGTCCCTGAGGAATAGGTTTGATGACTGGATAGCCAATATAAGGGACTGGACGATATCCAGGTCAAGGGTGTGGGGGGGCACTCCCCTCCCCCATATGGCGGTGCAAGGGCGATCCGAGCAAGTTAATGGCTATTGGGTCCCTGGAGGAGCTGAGGAGAGTCGCCAAGCAACTGCCCGACGTGCCTCCCGAGAAGCTGGTTCACAGGCCCTGGATCGACATGGTTAGGATGGAGACGGAGTGCGGGGGGGAGTGGGTGAGGGAGCCTTCGTCATGGACGTCTGGCTGGACAGCGGGGGGGTCGCCTGGATAGCGGGGGGGCCCGACGGCTTGCGGAACCCCCCCGAGTGGGGGGGAGGGCTCTACCCATTCGATTGGGTGACGGAGGCCGTAGATCAAACCAGGGGGGGGTGGTTCTACTCCCTCCTCGCCACGTCAGTCCTGTGGATGGGCAAGGCGCCCTACAAGTCAATGCTGATCCAAGGACATATACTGGATAAGTACGGCCACAAGATGAGCAAGAGCAAGGGAAACGTGGTTTGGGTGAACGACATGCTGGAGAAGTACGGCGCCGACGCGCTGAGGCTTTACCTGCTGACCAAGGCCGCCCCCGGGGGGGACGCGTTGGCGTTCAACCCAGACGAGGTCAAGCTAACCCTAAACGCGTTGGGGGGGGTTCTGTGGAACTCCGTTAAATTCGCCAAGACCTACATGGAGCTGGACGGCTTCACCCCGGCCAAGGCGGTGAGGAACCCCCCCAGCTCCGCGAGGCCCGAGGATCTTTGGCTGATCTCCGCCGCCAACAAGATGATTAAGTCGGTGAGGGAGAGCATGGAAAGGATGGAGCTGCACCACGCCGCGAGGAAGTGGATGGATTTCGTCGTGGAGGACATCAGCCACAGATACATAAGGCTCATGAGGAGGAGGGCGTGGATGGAGGGGGGGAGAACGAGGACAAGCTGGCCGCCTATACGGCTCTCTACCACGCCCTCAGGGCGGCCATAGTGGTCGGCGCGATGTTCGTCCCCTTCACTGCCGAGTACCTCTACCAAGCCTTCCTGAGGAGCATGGAGGGAGGGCCCGAGAGCGTTCACTTAATGATGCTGCCCGAGCCGGATGAGCCGGCCATAAACGACGACTTGGAGGCGACGTTCGACTTGATATTCGAGATAGCATCCCAGGCGGCCAACATTAGGAACAAGGCGGGGGTGAAGCTGAGGTGGCCGCTCAGGGAGTTAGTTATCTCCGGCAGCGGCTCCGGTGCCTTGAGGCAGCACGAGGAGGTGCTGGCGTTCCTGGCCAACGTGAAGATCGTGAGGTTCACGGAGGAGGGGGGAGTGCGGGGAGGACCACGAGTCCGCCGAGGTTGGCGGGTTGAGGATATGCCTAAGCACGCGCATGGATGAGTCGCTGCTGCACGAGGCGCTCGCGCGGGAGTTGATACGCAGGATACAGGTGATGCGGAGCAAGTTGAACCTACAGATGGAGGAGAGGGCCAGGGTTAGGATAAGCACTAAGGACGAGGAGCTGCTGACCGCCATAACCAAGATGAGGGAGTACATAGAGGGCGAGACGCGGGCCGAGGTGTCGGTGGACCAGCCGAGCGGGACCGGCTTGTCGCAGGAGTGGGACATAGATGGAAAGAAGGTTGTGATAGAGCTGGCCAAGCAGGAAGCGAGCAGTACTCAATAAACGGCGACCCCCCCAGGAGATGAAACACTTCAATTCATTAATTAATATCTTTAGATATTTTAGCGGTTAATCCTTACCGGGTCTCCAAGTCTCCCTGGATAGCGACACGCCCATCAGCATAGCGATTAATGAAGCGTATATGGATACCGCCCAAGCTGGGAGGAGGCCCATGGAGCCGCTCAGCGACAGTATAACGGACACTGCTGTGCTCCCCACTATAGCTCCCCCCCCGTTATAGGTGAAGCCAACCGCCGTGGCCCTGTACCGCTCGCTGAAGCTCTCCGCCAGGAAGGAGGGCAGCACTGAGAATATTGCCGCCTCCAGGAAGGCTTGAATGCTGAAGGCTATCAATAACTGAACGGCACTCCCCCACGCTGGCCAGGTAAAGCAATGGACCCGCGGCCACGGTGAACACGGCACCGTAGAGGAGCATGCTCCTCCGCCTCCCGCCCACGGCGTTTGACAGCGCGCCGCCGATCCACACGCCCGCCAGGGAGGCGAGGTTTATCACGGCCACGTAGGTCCCCCCCACCAAGTCGTTGGGGTACTTCTTGAGCTCCATGAATGCTGGATAGAAGCTGAGCGTGGCAGTGTTAACGAACAGGAGGCCAGTGGTTATGAGGAGGCCCACCGCCACGGTCCCCCCCGCCGACTCGCGGAGCATGGAGAGGAGGGGGGGTCTTCTCCACGGCCCGCCGCCTGAGCAGGCCCTCGAACGCTGGACTCTCGTAGGCCGCCCGCCTGATGAGGAAGGCAAGCGCGCCCGGTATGAAGAGGGTCAGGAAGAGAACCCTCCACCCACACGCCTGGAACTCGGGGCCGAATGCCGCGCCGAGGACGGCGAAAACGGCGGCAATCAGGAAGTAGCCCACGCCGAAGCCGCTTTGTATGAAGGAGCCAATGAAGGCCCTCCTCTCCGGGGGCACGCTCTCCATGGCCAGCGTCGTTCCCCCCCCGCCGTACTCCGCCCCCCCGGCGAACATTCCCTCGATGAATAGGAAGGCGTAGAGAAGCGCGGGGGGGGCCAGCAGGCCGACCTCACTGTACGTGGGGGGGAGAAGCCCCTTGGCGCCGCCGAAGATGGAGAAGCCGAGAACCGTGGTCGCCAGCATGTTCCTGCGACCGATCCTGTCCCCCCCAGGTAATTCCCGAAGATTAGGGAGCCAATGGGCCTGGCCAGGGCCTCCACCGCGAAGCCGGCGAACGTCACCACCAGCCCCCCCAACCGCCCCCCCAGTCCGGCGGGGGGGAGGAACGCCGAGCTTATGGTAACGCCAACCAACGCGTATGCTATTGTAGTGTAGCCGTCAAGCAACCACCCGGACCAGGCCGCGAGCACCTGCATCCACTGCCTCCCATCCAGTCCGTACACGGAGGGGGGGAGGGGGGGAACCATTTATTTAAAGCCTTGCGGCGGCTTCGCTGGGCGGCCGGCGTCCTGGGCCTTTGACGCAATGCCTTAAAAAACGAATGACTGGGAACCGGCGTGTCAGCGGAGGTTTTCGCTCCGGCCGTCGTGTCGAGCATGTTCGAGGCATGCCTCAAGGATGGGGAGGGCAATCCAATAAGGGACCCGTTGAGGGTGGGCGCGCGGGGGGGCCGGCTTCGCCGTTAGCGCTGGAGTGAGGACTAGGGTTCGCCTGGCTGAGGGGCGGGCGTGAGGGTCTACATAAACGGGCGGCTGGAGGAGGCCAGGACCACGGTGAACGCTGTGAGGATAGCGGCTAGGCTGCTTGGGTACGCGGGGGGGGAGTTGAGGTGGAGCACGAGGTTGGCGTGCCGATAGGCTCTGGCTTCGGGACGAGCGCGTCCGGCGCGCTCGGAGCCGCCCTGGCCCTCTCGCTGGCCTTGAACCGCCCCCCTCTCGCTCGTGGGCGCCGTCAGGGTAGCGCATGAGGCCGACGTGGTCAGCGGCACCGGGCTCGGCACGGCTGAGGGGGGGTTGCTGGCGGGGGGGCGTTGGGGGGGTCGTGATAGAGCCTGGGGGGGCGCCGTGGTTCGGCTCCATAGATAAGATACCGTTTAGCGAGGGCTTGGCTGTGGTCTCCGTCCACTTCGGCGGGGGGGTGGAGAAGTCCTCAGTATTGTCATCCCAGGAAGCCCTCGCCCGGGTCAACGAGGCGGGGGGGAGGAAGGCCGTGGAGAGGGTTAGGGCTGACCCCACCGTTAAGACCCTGCTGAGAGAGGCCAGGAGGTTCGCGGAGGAGTCTGGGATTGGGGGGGACCCGGACCTCCTCAGGATGGCGGATGCATTGGTGGAGGCGGGCGCCATAGGTGCTTCTCAGAACATGATTGGGAAGGCAATACACGCCATAGTGAGAGGGGAGAGGCTGGGCGATGTGTTGAGGACGGCGCGAGGCTTCGGCGGTTCCCTCATAGTATCCTCGATATATGATGGAGGGCCCAAGGTGATCAACGCGCCTTAACTGGATCCCCCCCTGCGGCGTCGTTCCTCATCGAGCATTCATGAGCCGCGATTTGGCATGGCCCCCCCGCCTCTCGACGCGCACAGCCCATGGCTGGTCAATGGGTGGCATTAAGGGGCATTGCTTAATAAAGTATAGGGGGGGAATCGGCAAGCCGTGAATCACTCGGTGGAGGGGGGTGAGGGCTAGATCCATTGCCGGGGGGGCTTACCTGGGGGGGTGGGTTCTGGACGGCTACGACGCGCTGCTCGTGGTCCCCATAATGCCGCTGCTGGGTCGATTGTTCTTCCCCCGGCCCCCTACTCGCTGTTGGGCGGCTTATCCACGCTCGTTGCCACGCTGGTGGGTAGGCCCCTGGCGCGCCGTGATGGGGGGGTATGTGGGGGGGGATAGGTTTGGGGAGGCGGGTCGGCCTCCTGGCCACTGTTACTGGGTACAGCTTCTCCGCGCTGGGCTTGGCATTAATGCCCACGTATGCCTCCATGGGAGCAGCCGCGCCCGCGTCGTTCCTATCATTGAGGTTCCTGCAGGGAGCGTTCCTGGGAGCGAGTTCGGGCCCGGCACGGCCATGATAATGGAATGGAGCAAGTGGAGGAGCGAGTTCGCATCGGCCTTCACGCAGAGCGGCTACCCCATAGGCGTCATAATGGCCACCCTCGTGAATGCGGCTTCGCCTCAATGATGGGGGGGCCCAGCTTCTACGCGGTGGGGGGGTGGAGGATCTACCTGGCGACGGGCGCCGTCGCGGCGTTGATAACGTTGATTGTCAGGAGCAGGCTGGCGGAGTCGCCCAAGTGGTCCCCGCCCCGGGTCAATCCATTAACCGCGCTGTTCAAGTCAGGCGGGGGGGCGCTGGTTTGGGGGGGGATCCTCTTCACGGGTGGTCTCTTGACCGTGTACTACTCGACTTACCTAGTATACCCGGACCTCCTAGCGTTCCTAGGACGGGCCTCGGAGATTCCTGGACTCACCCTCGCCGCTACTGTGGCCGCGACAGCGGCCGTGCTGCTGGCGGGCTCCTTGGCTGCGGGCGTGGGCAGTAAGCCATTGATTGTGGGCAGCCTGGTCGCGGCTGTGGTTCTCGCCCCCCTATTCGCTACTCATCAACCCAGCCCAGTCTCGCTCGTGGCGTTGGCGTTCGTGGAGAACTTCCCCCCCATGGGTCTCGTTCCGCACGTCCTGATCAACGAGTTCGGGCAGCATTATAGGGCCAGCGCGTTGGGCGTCTCGTATAATTGGGGGGGCCTCCTAATAGGGGGGGTGGGCGCCCATGCTGGTGGGCCTGGCGTCTCCCCCTTGGGCTCGGCATGCTGATGGGGGGGATGGCGGGCGGGGGGGCCGCGCTGGCCGTCGCGGGCCTAGTCGCGTTAACGCGCCGCTAACCGCTGAGCGTTGAGGCGGCGGGGGGGTGGGGGGGTCGCCTCCACAGCATTATAACCGCTATTAGTGCCAGGATGATCACCGCAATGGCCGCTATTAAGGCTATGCCTAACGGAGTGAACTCGATGCCGGTTGCCCCCCGGTTGAAGCCGGTTGCGAGGTGGTGGGTGACTGGGCCTTGTTGATAGGCGACGTTGTTGGGGGGGTGGGCGCGGTGGGGGGGAGGGGGGGGACGTGGAGGTGGTGGGTGGCTTCACCGCGTTGCTCTGCGTGGCTATCACTGAGACCATGTTTGAGCCGTAATCCGCGACGTATATGTACCATTCGAGGGATCGTAAACTAGATCGCCTGGATTCGCTCCAACAGTTATGTTGGCTATCACGGCGTTAATTGAGGGATCTATCACTGAGACGGCGTTGGAGCGTGATCGGTCACGTATAAGTATCCATTGGATGGGTCATAGATCACGTCCACGGGCTCCCTTCCCACGGCTATCTCAGCTATTATTGAATCGGTGCTTGGATCTATGACGGATATCATGCTGGAGTTGCGGTTGATGACGTATAAGTGGCCGTTCGATGGATCATAGAAGATGTGGACCGGCTTCATGCTGTCCGCTATGTTGGCTATCACGGCGTCCGTGGAGGAATTTATCACTGAGATCGAACCGGAGCCTGCGTTGGCGACGTATATTAAACCATTTGATGGGTCATAGAATATGTTGCCCGGGTAAGTACCCACGGTCACGTTGGTTATCACCGTGTTTGTTGATGAGTTTATGATGGATACCGCGGCGGAGCGTAATCCGCGACATACATATAGCCGTTTGAGGGATCGTAGGCAATGACGATGGGCCACTTCCCCCCCACTGGGATGCTCGATATGACGGAGTTGTTCGAGGGATCTATGACGGAGACGGCGGCGGAGCCGTAATCCGCGACGTATATGTACCCGTTCGAGGGTCGTAGGCAATGGCGAGCGGGTACAACCCAACCCTCACGTGGGCCACCACGGCATTGGTGGATGGATCTACGACGGAGACCGCGTGGGAGCCAAAGCCGAAGGAGGCGTTGGTAACATATAAATAACCATTGGACGGGTCATAGAGGATTATGCCAGGCCATTTCCCCCCCACCGTTATGTTGGCCGTGACCGCATTGATGGATGGGGGGGTGATGACGGAAATCGTAATTGAGCCGAAGTTGGCCACGTATATGTAGCCGTTGGATGGGTCGTAGATCATCACAAACGGATTTGTTCCCGTCTTTATGCTGGATACGACCTGGCCGGCATTGCTTTGGGCAATCATAGTGCCCGCGAGAGGTAGGAGGGCCAGGATTGAGAAAAACGCCAATCCCATTATTGCGGCTCTGTAAGTTGACAATTGCATAAATTATGAAGTATGCATTGGCAATATAAGGCTTTTGGCCTCGTAGAAATCCACATGGTTACGAACACGGCGGGCGCCGGGGCCGCGCCTAGCGAGTTAAGCCGTTAAAGCGCATGGCCATGAAGGACATGTGGAGGGCATCATTGCTTTCCGCTCCTCAACTCCCTTAGACCTACCCTCATGAGGACCCGCGCCAAGTCCATCGGAGGAATCCTCCCCCCCTCAACTCCTCCCAAGCGCTCCTGCCCATGACGGCTATGGCCCTCCCGGATCCCCCCCCGACCTCCAGCCACTTGATAACGGCCTCCCCCCCATCCCGTGCGTTCACCACAGGTATGACCCCCCCGGGCCCAGGCCCCCCTAATTATGGGCAGCCCCGTCTCTATCGCTCAACAGCATAGATATGCTCCCCACGTCCCGGTCCGCCACGACCACTATGAGGCATCCACGCCGGGTTAACCGCGGGCCCCCCCGTTAAAAATCATTACAGGCCATCGGGGGGGTTGCCCGTGAATCGTTCCCAACGGAGGCGGGGGGGCTCTAGGCATCCTTATAATAAGCACGCCAGGCCGCTTCGCATGGACAGGCGAGGCCCGGGGGGGCTCATCTTACTGACCACGTCGCTTGCCGCATTTCAAACCCCCCCCTTCAACTCCACGGTGCTCTCCTTCGCGGTGCCCACCCTGGGGGGGAGGGAGTTCCACGCGTCCCTCTACTCGCTCGTCCTCGTGCCCATAGCGTACCCAGTACCGCTCCCCCCCGCTCATGATTCTGCTGGGGGGGCGGCTGGCCGACATCCACGGCAGGATAAAGGTATTCAGGGCAGGCTTCGTAGCGATGACGGCCGGGTCGCTGATCGGGGCGGCGGCCACCGGCCTCCCCACGCTAATCGCTGCCTCGCTGGTGATGGGGGGGCTTCGGCTCAGCGATACTGTCGCCCACCTCCACCGCCGTAGTTAGCCAAGTCTTCCCGCGGGGGGGGAGGAGGGGGCTTCGCCCTCGGCATCAACGCCATGTCGGTCTACCTGGGGCTCACGTCGGCCCCCTTCCTGGGCAGGGCATGATGCAATTCCTGGGCTGGCGATACGTCTTGCTGATGAGCGCGGCGTTGGCGGTGTTGGGCCTGGGGGGGGTCTCGCTGGAGTCAATGAGGGAGCTGGACCTGGGGGGGAGGCGGGGGGAGGCAATGGCTGCGGCGGGGGGGCCGTTACGTTTGGATCGGCGCTCCTATCAGCAGTGGCGTATATGGTGATGTCGGCCGTGTATGGATGGTCGAGGTTCATCTATCTGCCGGCCATTTCCATAGCCATGCTTGCCGCGTTCGCCGTCGTTGAGACTCGAACCGAGTTCCCCCCCATGCTGGACCTGAACCTGTTCAGGCGAAACGCTCAATTTGGTGTTTATGGGGGGGAGGGAGGGGGGGAATTATGGCATAGGGATGTTGCGGCATTGTATAGTTTGAGGAAGGGAGCTGAGGATGTGAGTCCCGTGCCGTTGGGGGGGTCGAAGGAGTCCCATGACCCACCTATTATTAAGTTTGGTAGGTGGTTGAGGCTAAGTCCCTACACTCGATCATGATTGAATACAAAAAGAGTGAAATGAAAGCGTAGGGACAAACGGTGTTGGGCACGATGAGGTTCACTGGGCAATTGATGAGCATAACTCTGGCCAGCGCAGTGCTAGTGGATAGGTTGGGCAGGTACGCGGCGCTCTACCTGCTGGCGGGGGTGGCTGCCCCAGGCGGCGGGGCGTACTCATTATTCCTGGCCGGCCTCAAGACCGTGCTGGCCGCATCGGCGGGCCTCAGCTTCGCCGGCGCCCACGCATCCCTGCTGCGCGGCAGGGAGACGGGCAATGCGAGCAGTAAGAGAGCGTAATAATATACCTATGTATGCAAATAACAAATAAGTTGATATAATTGTAATATAACAGATAGGTATAATTACTGCTAGATGGACTGGATAATTATGAGCATTGGCATGGATTTAATAAGGTCGCTGGAAAACATGGAGCGCGTCTTCCCCCCCACGTCGTTAGGCTGGCGCTGGCCAGCCCGAACGGGATCTACGTGCTGGACCTATCATTGAAGCGCGAGGTTGGTGCGCTGGCGTCTGTGCTTCAATCAGCGTCCTCGGTGGTTGGGTCCGTCCCCCAATTTGGTGTATGCGTACGCCAACCCGGGGGGGGAGGCAATGGGCAGGGCATTAATAATATACAGCGGGGGGGGGTAAGGAAAAGCTGAGGGAATTGGTGAGCGCCGTGGAGCGCGTGGGGGGGGCCATAATAATGAATGCCAGCTACGTGAGCGTTGAGAACATTAAGTAAAGCCATGCATTGGGAATCAATTACTGGAAATAGAATTAAAATTCATAAAAGCATGTTGTATAAGATAACATTCAATAAATCTAGCGCTTTAGTCGGGGGGGCTATTAGCACTTCTTTAGGTGCCTCATTTATATAAACCTGCACTTCCATATTAATACCCGTGATGTTAATTCATAAATTACTTAACGGTAATTACTCATTAATAGTCAAATCACTATATTTTACTGCAACATGTTCAATTACATTGAATAGACTGACAAGGGAATGGGAATGTGGGGGGGCATGGTTTTTGGCGGACCCGGTGGGATTTGAACCCACGACCTACGGCTCCGAAGCAGAAGAAGCCTCAATTAAGGAAAAAAGGAGGGGGGGATTGATCAATTGAGACCGTGAACGATGCTTACCCACATAAAGAACCCAACAGCCTAGCCGTGTTCAGGCGCACCACGACCAGAACCACCAATAACATACCTAGCAATAAGTTATGAAAACACATACGAAACAGCATTCGAAGCAGAAGAAGAAAGATCATTTAATTAAATCACGAGCCAATTTAATCTGTTGTAGGTTCATTGCTTCTTGCAGTACTGCCCCGTTGGCTGCGTATGCCACAAACTAATGTACTGTATAGATGTACCATATACTCCCGCCAACTCCTTGCAACCAACATCAAAATGCATATGCAATTTTACTTAAATAATTCTGGTCGCCTACAAGTATAGTCCAGCATCCCGGATTAACCTTATCCAAGGTTGACGGCGTTTGGTTTCGTGATTTATAGTCTTAGCGTCGCCCCCGCCTCTTGGCAGTAGGTTTATTAGGTGCGACCTTAGTTTCCCCAAACCAGGCCTTGCCATGGGATCCGGCGACAAGCAATCCACCATGATGGAAACCAGGGCCGGGGGGGGCGGCCAGCCGTGGATGGAGGACGCCGTGAATTCATCCCTAAACTTAGAGTTAACGTCGGCTAATGGCGGAGCACCCGTTAATACCCAATACATGACCTCGCATATTTAGTAGCCGTCGGTCTTCTCATTCATCCCGCCGTCAAACTGCACAGGCGCAGCATATATTGGAGTCATGGTGTGCCCGCTCTGCGTAATGCTACCTAGGTTGGGCACTCACGCATTATCCTAGAGACGTTCCAATCCGTCAACTTAGCCTAGTCACCCCCCCACCACTCCCTGCTCACCAACACGTTATCCGGCTTGATGTAGCCGTAAACCACTCCCTTGGAGTGGGCGTACTCCAATGCATCAATTAGGCTTAGGAGGGTCGGGACTGCCTCGCTTAGGGGGGGTAGCTTAACCTCCCAAGCTGCCGTCCATCGACTTCATCATCACATATGGCGCGGCTTGACGTCGTAATCAAGTAGCTTTACTATGTTGAGGTAGTCCAGGTTTAGCCAGACACCGACCTCCTTAACGAAGTCCTTGGAAACATTCCCCCCCATACACCTTAACCGCCCTTGCCGACCCTATCCAGTAGCGCCCGGCCCTTCTGAGCCTCGGGCAACCTAGCCACATCAGGCTCAACAATGCCAAGGGGCTTACCGCCAATCACATCTGCCTCAGCCCCCCCTGCTTAATCTGGAACGCTTGTTGCTTCCTCTAATTCTCTAGACATGAATCCCCGCCTCCTCAACCATAACTCAGAGGATGCTGCGAAGGCAAGCAGGTTTAGTTAAGCCTGGGGGGGCCCAACCACATAAGTATTTACAAGGGATCCATTACTAACCCTCTCAGCGGTTTCATTTTTAAATTTCTACTTCAATTCCTTTTGAATACAATGGAAGATAATTACCTGCTGAATACACTGCGATTCCCCCATGGTATTATTGGCGCTGAGTAGTTATTCATATCATTCATTATAAATCCTTCAATAAATCCTCCCATGTTTTGCAGATTATTTATTATCTTGGAAAATAGTTAATGTATCCTGGCCTGGAGAGGGTATTGCTGGATTTGATGTTAATACTGCTTTTTCACCTATATATCCAATCCATGGATGATCTAGAGCATATATTAATAGTTGTATATATTGTGGCTCTGTAACCAGTATCGTCCAGTATCCCATACTTATTTCATTTAATAATATTGTGTTTCCCTTTACAGGTATTTTTACTACTATTGATGCTCTGTTATTACCAATAACATAACTCAATAGTATAAAACCTTTGCTATCATCATGATTATTATTAAATTGATTGATGATGTTTACATCTTTTTGTATTACTGAATTAGAGTAATTATCTACATGATATATTCCTAGTTCCACAAGACTACCATTTCCGGCGTAGTGAATGAGTTCGATGAAGTATTAATCGGCTTGAGGAACGCATACCATGAGTTAATAATAATCTCGCTGATCGATGCATGCGGAGTAGGTGAATGCATTATATAAATTGCCCTGGTTATAGTAAAAAATAATATTAGTATTAATGCAATCCATAATATTCTTTTATCTTTCCTCTATTCTTATCTACGTGTTTCCCCCCCCGGCTTTTTGTCTTAAATTCTTGGGAGATCCTGTCTCAGTTTCTTTCTTGACTTTTTGTTTCAATTCTTTTACAACATCATAGTGTCCGTTCTTCTCGGCATAGTCTAGCGGTGTCTTACCATCATTATTCTTGGTGTTAGGATCAGCGCCATATTTGATGAGTAGCTTAACAGTATCAAGATCACCGTTCATTGCAGCATAATGTAGTGGTGTTTCCCCCCCATAATTATCCCTTGCATTAACATCTGCACTATATTCAAGTAATATTTCAACAGTGTCAAATTCACCATGCATTGCTGCGTGGTGTAATGGTGACAAGCCGTAATCATCCTTAATATTTGGACTTACCTCCATTTCCATTAATTCCCAAACCTTCTCTGCATTACCATATCTAGCTGCTTCTATTAATTGCCTATTTAATTCTTGATTGGTTGTTCTAGCCTCATTTTCCTTTTTTGTCTCGCCGACTTCAGTCTTCTTCAATGACCTTGCCGTCTTACCCGTCAATGATTCCCATCTATTGTAGATCTCTTCTATTTTACTTCTCAATTCCCTAATGCTTATTCTTTCTCCTTGCTTTACTCTAAGCGCCTCCTCTATTACATTATCTATAGGTTCGTTTCCAGTTCGTGTTATCTTTACCATGCCCCCCTCTCGAAATCCACCTCAGGCAGTTTTCCAGTAAGCATTTCATGCATTATCATGCCTATCGCCCAAGTATCGCTGGCCTTAGTTGGGTTACCCATCAACTGCTCAGGCGCTGCATAGCCCGGCGTATACCCTGGCCCCCCCGTTCTACTCAGCGTTGATGCAAACCTTGCGGTGTTGAAGTCAGACACCTTCGGTATAGAATCCCTCGTGAACAGCACATTCTCGGGCTTCAGGTCGCCGTGGACTATGTCTCGACCATGAAGGTGATTAACCACATCTGAGACTTGGAGGGCTATCCCTACTGCCTCCTTAACTGGCACCGGCCCACCCTCGAGTATTCCCCTAAGCGAGCCGCCCTCGCAGTATTCGAATATCAATGCCAACTGATATTTATCGAAGCCCTCAAACTTGACAATGTTTGGATGATCAATCCTCCTGAGAACCTCGACCTCCCTATTGACAATATCAGTGTTGGTGAGGATGGTTGGGCGCTCGATGCCATTAAGCATTGCGAAGTAAACCTCCCTGGGCAGCTTCACGACATGGCTGGCGCCGTAGTCATCTGCGCAGAGCATCGCCACGGCGAAGCCGCCCTCGCCAAGAAGGCTTCTACATTCGAGGGAAGCAACGTTAAGCCTCCTAGGAAGCGAGGCAGGTTTGGCTGGCTTTAAGGCAACGTTGACTGGGAAGGCCACTTAATATAATTTGCTTACTACTTATAAAGCATTGCTTTAAAGCTTAGGCAATTAGTTAATCATGAATTGCCTCTAGCTCCTTTGTTGAATATTTTTAATCTTTGTTCCTTTTGTGGACAGAGTTCCTTTAACTATCAACCGGCCTTATGTTTTTATAATGCATGCTGAGCAATTCCCGCGAGCCTCCATGATGTTATAAATAGGCCTTATCTGTATTCGCTGATTATTCAATAATTAAGGACGGATGCGAGGCATTCTCCCAGCAACCTCTTTAACTATGAAAATACCGTCCCAACCTGCCATCTCCGGGGGGGTATCTGCGACACTTCCATGTCTTGGATCTAGAAGGAGCCCCCTAGCCGTCCGCCCTCTTGCATCAGACCATCTTGACTTGCCGCTTGGGCTCCTCCTGGACTTCATGTCGGAATCAGCTCCATGCCGGCATTTGTTGAAGTTGGCCCTTGAACAGTGAGCTGCTTCTTCGCACATCCTTCATTTTCCCGCATACCTTTCGCACAATCAACAGGATTGAAGAACTCTCTGTCGCCTGCCTTGCGTCCATAAGCAATCCGAACTTGCAATTACATAGTTTGATGCATCACATCCCCCATTAATGACCTAATTGATGGATATAAGCCCGGTTAACCTGGAGAAGTCGGGCCAGGAGGCTTAGGCGCGGAGTGCTCATTGATATCATTACTTTATTCACGCCGGCCCTAGCTAAGGAAGCTATGCCGAATGCCGTAAAGTCATTGTAGCGAATGTCTCCATCAGCAATTTGTCACAGTGCCTTCATGAATTGCATGAAGGTGCCCTTATCCTCCTCACCAAGGAACCTGACAGGCTCAGGTAGATTAACGGGAGCCTCTCCCTAACTCACCTATTTCCTCGGGGGGGTTTCTTTCCTCATTGCCGCTAAGCCTTGAGGCTAAGGTTATTAACCTCGCTAGTTCCTCCGCAAGTGATGGTTTTGTCATCACCAATCTCAGTAATGTTGGTCGTTTTTCACTTCCCCGTAATTCCGCTTCGCTGGCTGGTAATGAGCACTTGACGAGTGCTTACCGTGCACTATATTGTTAACAAGCAGTTCAATAGCCCTAATGCCCTCAGCATTAATCCTGTTAGTAGACATGCATTGAGTTGGGAATGCTAACGACAATGTAAAGCCCCTCTGCAACCTGCTGAGTCCTTTAGTCTCATCTCTTACCTCTGCACTCATCGCCGCTGAGTTGCAAATACCATTTTGGCCCAGGAGCCCTTAATTTCACGGAAGCTCCAATCTTGTCCACACAGTCTCCTCTTCCAATTGTCGAATACTTGAGACAACACCTTACCTATGTCGACCTCATCAACGTTAATTACGACCACGCCGTAATCCTCCTCATTCCTTCACAATCTCTTTCTAGTTAATGGTAATCCCTGAGGCAGTTTTTATAGTCTTCTCTTCCCGATTCCTTGAAGTCAATCCTTTTATCGGAACTACACTATAACAACGGCCTTTTTCATCGTCCACGGAAACAACGTTGAATTCATTTTAGCACAGGTATTTTATGGCATGCAGAATCTCCGCGTTAATTTTCATTAACCGCATCCTCATCTGATTACTTGGAGCATCAGCGCTCACAGTAGCGCCAGTCCTCCCTGGTTTTACCTACATCATTCCGCATCACCTCTTGCCGACCCTGTTAATTAGGCGTTATAGATGGGTTCTATTTTAGCAAACGTCCTAAGACGCGATACAGTTCAATCTTTGGCCGCATCCTCCGTGGCATATAGATGACGCAGCCTAGGTGGCTATCCTTATTGAACCTAGCCTCAAAGGACAGCTTATTACCGTCTGGAAACTGGAGCGTTGAACGCACCATCTTGTCAAAAAGCTCATCCAAGAGCTCAATCTCATCCTTAAACCTAACAAACATTAACCTGCCTGACTGGGATATTGTTGATATGGTATTATTCAGCCTACTTTACAATGCATTCACAACTATCAGAGCTGAGAATCATAATAAGGTTAAGTTATCCATGCGAGGTCGTCCCAGCATTCCACAACCTAATAGATGCCTTGGAGTACACATACTCCAGGGGTGTTGTTCACTGTGATATAAAGCCTGGGAACGTGCTGGTGAAGAGGGGTGCTGATGGCGTCTTGGTTGTTAAGTTAAGTGATTGGAATGCATCGAGGATTTTCCAGAGTAGCCACCCAACATTGTTAAGTAGGCCAGCATTGACGCCACGTACGCTGCGCCGGAGCAATTTGATGGTAGGGTTGGTGAGCAGACCGATGTTTACCAACTCTATGAGTCAATGTACGAGGTGTTGATAGGAACGCCGTCATTCACGAGCATTAGCTCTAAGTTCAGGGGGGGTGAGTTTAAGCCTCCCTCAGTCCACGACAAGTCGCTCGCGGCCCTAGACCAATAATGGCTAGGTGTCTATCACCAAACCCAGAAGAAAGATCAACCCTAGGCGAGTTAAAGGCACAGTTAATGCAGTTAACGGGTGGGGGTAGGGAAACGGTAGAGGCGGAAATCAGCGCGAGGGCTAACCACATCACCCCCCCAAACACAAAGTTGAGAAGAATCTACATATTAAACAAACCTGGCAACATTGTAATACTTTTAAAGGCTAAGCTTGGTTTAATTAACGTGGCTTGTTTTAATGCTTCATTTAGGGTGTATTTAAGGGAGGAGATTGTTCATGATACATTAGGTTCTGGTGTACATAATACCTTGGGCGGGTTTAGGGAGGTGAAGGTGGGGGGGGTTGCTTCAAGTTCCTCGCCTGCGGCGGCTTCTCCTGCGCATACGCCGTTGACTATAATGGTTCTAGGTTAACATTCAAGGTGCCGAGGGATTACAGGAATTACGTGGAGGGGAGTTACAAGCCCTCCATCGTTGCCGGCATCGACGCCAATAGGAAGGAACTGGAGATCCTGACGAAGCTTAATCACCCTAATATTGTTAGGCTCCTCGGCTATGGCGTTGACCTCCCAATCCTAGTCTACGAGTATGGCGAGCACACGCTTAGGGATCTTATGGCTAAGGGCCTCGGCGGGGGGGGTGATTGCCTAAAATACGCTTCACAGTTGGCTGAGGCGCTTAGGTTCATCCACAGCAGGGGCGTTGTTCATAATGATATTAAGCCTGAGAATGTCTTGATCGTTAATGGTGTGGCTAAGTTGACTGACTTCAACACGGCTACCATGCTATTGGCCACTGCATCATCAAGCAGATTATCAATATGCACTGCAGGCTACTGCGCACCGGAGCAGTTATTCATGGACTTGAGGAGGGGGGCCGTTGAGGGGGGTTTCGAGAATAGGATCGACGTATACCAGTTGGGCGACGTGTTGCTAGAA
Source organism: Thermocladium modestius JCM 10088 (assembly GCA_001315925.1). Taxonomy (GTDB): domain Archaea; phylum Thermoproteota; class Thermoprotei; order Thermoproteales; family Thermocladiaceae; genus Thermocladium; species Thermocladium modestius. The sequence goes on from BBBF01000004.1 coordinate 70,971, forward strand.
TGCTTGACGGGGGAGACGATTGATGGTGAAGCAGTCAACGAGGCTAAGGTTAATGAGGCATTAAGCAAGGTAAACAATAAGGAGTTGAGGCAACCCTTGTTAGGTTTAATAATAAGGCATATGCTGAATTATAGGCCAGAGGAGAGACCATCAAGCGAAGAGGTAGTGAAGGTAATAAAAGCAATAAAGGAAGGGGGGGAAGCAATAGCAAAAGAAAAAATAGAAAAGAACAAAGAAACTGAAGTAAAGCCAGCGAGCGTTCCCGATTATCTAAGCGAGAGATTGCTAAATGCAGCGGCGGAAGGCGACGTGGGAGGGTTAAGGAGTTGCTGGGGGGGTTGGGCGTTGACCCGAACGTTAAGAATAATGATGGATATGCTCCGTTGCACTACGCCGCAATTCGCGGGAATCTCGATGTCGTTAAGTACCTCGTAGAACACGGAGCGGACGTAAGTGCCAGAGATGCGGGCGGGAATACGCCATTACATGATGCAGCTATGGAAGGCAAGCTCGATGTCGTTAAGTACCTCGTAGAACACGGAGCTAATATAAATGCTAGAAATAAGGATGGTATGACACCCCCCCTTGATGCAGCGATGAAGAGGAGGCGCCGTGACGTTATTGATTACCTTAACCGTTATCAAAACAGGGATTGGGGGGGGTTCCTAGGTCCTTGCTGGGCCTGCTTTACGGCAACCAAGCCCCCCCAACTACCTGCCCCCCCTATACACAGCATTGTTCCTTGGATTCATTGTCATCTACATTGGGCGTGGTTCGCTGGAGCCCTTGTCTATGTTATCGCTGATAACCATCAACTCGATGGCGGCAGCATTTGCTCCAAGCCGCTGGAGCCTGCCGCTAACCGCCACTGTCGCGCTAGTGTTATTGGCGCTGGGTTTTTGGGCAATGGGCGAGTGGATGATCACAGTGGCTCTCCTCGTGGCCAGCTACGCCATATATGCGCTTGGAGGCAACAATATTTCAAGCATTGTAGTGATCTACCCGATAACAATAGTAGTCCTGGTGGCGGAGTGGTGGCTCCTCAAGTACTGGATGGTCGCGTACCTGGGCTTCTTCGTTGCATCCATGGTCGTCATAGATTACGCGCTATCCAAGGCATTGAGCCCGGTGTATAGGGGCCACGGCAAGTCGACGTATATCGTGAACTCCGTCATATCGTTCCTGCTCGTGTTAGCAGTGTTTCACGCATTGATCTACGTTAACGCGCTCCACCTCAGCGCCGCCGTTCCCCCCCATATCTAAGCCAAGGCCCATTTTAATAAAATTAATGCAAACTATCCACTGTTGAAACATTGCCTTATATCAGACCTAATCTAGGTATCTTTATTTAGGATAGGTAAATACTTATAAATGGGATTGATATAATTGGCCTGGTGGTTTAGCTGAGCGATAAGAGTCTCGGTCGGCGGCTTGGGTTTCCCATAATCGTGGCCGCTATCATTGGATTCCTGATAAGTTATTTCCTTATCCCCCCCATGCCCGCGGCGTCCGCCCCCCCACCATCCACCGTCTACTCCACTATAACGACCGCCTCCACAGCGACGGAATACATTTACTCGACGGTGACCTCGTACGTAACTACGGCGGGCGCGGCGGTCTCGCCTGCTCACCCATCCACTATTACGACTACAGTGACTATGATGAAAACAATCACGCACCGGCCACGACTCCAACTACGACCACCACGACAAATACGACGACCACTACTGCCTCTCTGGTATTCAGCGCACCAACACTGGATAATCAATACCATGGGGGGGACTACGCCCATGCAGGCTTCATAAACAGCACTGGACCAACGAAGCTAATACTTGATTTAAATGAGAATGGGAGTAATGGTAACCCCCCCGTTAGTACACCAGGTTTAACCGCATACGGCTCCAACATCTTAATATCAGATACTGGACCGAATGATAATCAGCAATGGATTGTTTACCTAAACCTGAAATCACTTTCTAGTTTAAGTACTATAGCTCAGGGCGGGTATGTTTGGGGGGGTTACGGCTTTTGCTCTATCGGCTCAGTATTTTCCTTAACTTACTTAACTGATAATGGATATATTATGACTTCAGAGGGTCCATGTAGTAATTATCCATCTCCAGGAATAGAATATATTAACTTTGCAGGAAGTGTGATTTGGGATGTAGGTATGCCTTTCTTTGCAAGTTTTATCACAATTTATAATTATATAGTGATAGCAGCAGGCAGTAACTCCATCATAGCCTACTTCCTGAATAATGGAGCTAAGGTATGGTATAGAAACTTAACTTCCACTGTGAATACCACCGGTTACATTACCATGATACCTACTGTTGGGGGGGATAATGTTGTCGTGGTTAGTTTAAATAGTCCTAACGCCTTAGTGGCATTAAATGCCGTTAACGGAGCGTATTTATGGAGTCTAAATCTTACCTCATTTATTACGGCTACACCTGCCTATGGTGATGGATACTTTTACTTTGGGACAAGTAATGGTAAGCTTTATGCCGTATCGCCAAACGGCTCGGTGAAGTGGGTTGATGACATAAATATACCTGTACTTACTACACCTGCAATTGCTGATGGTAGGCTTTACGCTGGTTTAGGTAATGGTACATTTTTAGCAATTAATGATGCCACGGGCGCCACCATTTGGGGGGGTGATACGTTTAACAGCCCAATCACGGCGCCTCCCATAGTGTCCACTAATGGTATTGTTTATATTGGTACGGAGGATGGGAATGTATATGCCATAAATGCTAATAATGGCGCAATATTATCTAAGTACTCAACAGGATACACCATAGTATCATTGGCTTTAGATGGGGGGGGTTACTTAATAGCCCTAGATTCTCAGGCAAACATATATATTTTCAAGTGATGGAGATGCTGCATAACAGCTTTATATTATCCCTTTATTATGGAAAGCTTAAAATATCGAGTACATTCTTGACTTGATGTTGCTGAAGGTCCATGTGATCTTCACCATGGGTTTATGCGCCCTAGTGGCGTCATCGTTGGACAGCGAGGCCATCATCGGTATTGCCATCATTCAATCAATAATTGTTAACTACGCCATTGACCAGCTTGGGCACAGGGGGGGCGGAGTCAGGATCCCTAGAACCCACAGCCCCCACTGGCGCATTGATAACAGGACTATCGACTGCTCCCCTAGCCCTCCTTGCTAAAGTGACTCCCATCTATGTGACTGCCGTTGCCTTGATCGGGGCATTGGCCGGATTAAGCCACCTGCTGCTCGACTCCATGACGGAGAACGGCATCTACGTGAGGGGGGCGCAGGCGAGCCATCAGTCACTTCAGGTTCAATGATAATGCGTTGAACCAAGCATTCATGATAATGGGCGTGGCGATGCTGTTGATAGCATTGATAATTATCCGCTAACTTAGAATCCTCCTCAAATCCTCCTCAGTTAAGATCCCCCCCTTATTCCTTAGGCTGTATAAGTCGTTCAGCGTGATCCTACCACTCCTAAATAGGTCCCTGATCAGCGTAACGAGTGAGTCTCTGCTCGTATTGCTCCTGGAAGCCGCGCCAGAGAGGACGCTCATGAGCCCGCCGAACATGATCGCTGCGGGAAACGCCTTGATTAGGGAGTCCACCAACGACTCCGGCTGCTGGATTTGTTGAGCATTCACCGAGCTCCTTATGCCCTTCACGGCATTATCCGCCCTCACCAATCCATACCCCTGGGCGTACCTATCCTCGCCCAAATCCCGCGCGGAGTTAACTATGGCCGCCTTTACACTTATTGGTCTCATCTGGGCCGTCTCCTTGCCCATGGCCTCCAGCAGCATCGCGGCAACGCCGGCCACGTGAGGCGCTGCCATGCTGGTCCCCCCCGCGCACGCCATGTAGCACTCCCCCCCACGGCCGGGCAATGACCCGAGTCCCGGGGGGGCCTCGAGGCTATCACGGCGTCCTCAGCCTTCCCATCGTTAAGCACCCCCCCGCCCGGCGCCACCACCTCTGGCTTGAGTAGGTCATCAATGGGTCCCCCCCTGCTGCTGTAGCACGTAACGCGGCCGTTCCTGTCCACCGCGCCCACCGTTATCGCAAGCGGCGCGGAGCCGGGAGTGCTGATCCCCCCCTTGTTCCCGTTGCATGGCCCCCCCTCGTTGCCCGCGGCGGCGACCACAACGGAACCGCTCGCTACGGCGGAGTCCACCACGCGGCTCAGGAAATCATCCTTGCGGGCCGGGTGCCCCCCCCAATGCTCAGGTTTATCACGTCGGCACCGGCCTTGGCCGCCTCCGTCACCGCCCTAGCTATGATGAACCTGAAGCCTATGCCGCGACTATTCACTGCCTTGAAGTTCATGATGGACGCGCCCGGCGCCACTCCCTTGTACCTATCATCGCTGCTGGCGGCTATCGATGCCACGTGCGTTCCGTGCCGTTATGGTCTTCGGCGTCCTCGAGGGGCACGTAGGACTTGGAGTAGACGACCTTGCCCTCCAGCCCGCAAGCACTCCCATCAACGCCGGTGTCCACCACGGCTATCTTAACTCCCCCCCTGCCGCTGAGCCCCCCCATTTCTTGCGCCTCATTGACCCCCCCTATGAGCTTCAGCGTCCATTGGGGGGGTGGTAGTCCCGGACTGGATAGGGCTCTGATCACGATGTCCCTTTCATAGCGTATGCCATACCTATCAAGTTCCCTCAGCTCCCGCTCGCCGGCCCTGCCCACAGCCACGCCGATTGTTCCGTAGACGTCCATCACATCGACGCCCAGGTCCGCCAGCACCCTAAGCCCCCCCATCCTGTCCAAGGCAGATGCGGCAGCCCTATCGCTTAACGAGGTACTCAGCATCACGGATGCTTGGAGGTCTATGTCTCCGTAAAAAACGTATACATCGCCGCCGGACCCGCTCATAGGGTATGCACCATCTATCCCTCTCCGCCTCCCTGACCTTCTCGTCGCCCATGATGTCGATCAAGGCATCAATCGACGCCCTGACGGCGACTGCATATTCGCCGCCGAGGTCGAAAACATCGAGCACCTCCACGTCCTTCCTATGCTTAATGCGTTCGGGATCGCTCGTGCGGAGTATAACTATCTCGCCCAGGCAGTCGTCTATTTGACCCGCGCACTTGCTTTTAATGATATCCTCCCCAACATCCATTACCTTGACTATCACCACCCTTCCCTTGGCCTTGTTAATCACGTCCACGACCTCGTTGGGGGGTCATCAACCGCCCTAACTCCTCCGTCCTCCTCCACTATTATCATTGATCCACCCCCCCCAGCCTTCTCTTGTAATCCTGGATCGCGTTCTCAAATAGCCTGCGCTGGTCCTCGGGAAGTTGATACTTAACCTTGTTGTACTCATCCTCGAGCTGCTTGAGCTTGACGATGGCCTCCGACTTGTTCTCGCCCGACTTCTTGTTCATCTCGTCGATTAACGCCTTTATGCCGGCGATGGCTATCGCTGCGCCTATCCCACCCGCGACCGCGGTCGTGGGGGGGCTTATGCCCCCCCCTCCCGTGCCCTTCCTCCTCGACTTCCTAGACGCGGATCTGAGGCCGGAGCCGACGGCCGCCAAGCCCAGCACCAGCACTATTAATCCAATGAATGGGACGTTGGATGGGGGGGTAGGCGATAAAAACCATTTATAGGACATTGAGAGGCCAAGCGTGGCGATCAACGCCCCAGCTATTACTTGCAGCCTCTCAAACATGCTAGCCCACTCAGTACGTCTGTCCAGGCAATTGCATCCTTAGCCTCTCCATCTCATTGTCGAGTTCCCTGATCCTATCATCTATCTCCTTAAGTCTCCTCTCTATCTCCCTCCTCTTATTATCGTCGAACTCCCCCCCGTAGTACTGCCTCTGAAGGTCATTCTTTATCGATTGAAGATTATCCCTCTCGCTCTCCAGCCGATTGATCCTACTCCTTATATAATCAACGCCTGGAGGCGGCGCGTAGAGGGGATTAGCGGCTGCTTGAGGAGTTGACTGCGGAGGCTGGGAAACATACCCTGCCTGCTGCAGCTTCTGAATCACCATGCTGACCAGCTGATCCGTGGACTGGGCCTGCTGGGGGGACTGCGACTGGGCCTGCTGTAGGAGCAGGGCCCTTAATTTCTCTATCTCCGAGGGCGACGGCTGTTGACCGGAGCGTATCTGGTTGATTAATTGGCCAAGCAGAGGGGGGGTCACTACGTTATCCATGCCCTTAAAAGTAAGCCAAGTCAGGAACCCATCCGTGGCCCTCTGCCCCCCCAAGTAATTTAACAACGTCTTCACGGCCATCCCAAGGTCCTGCTGACCACTCATCTATTACAGTAAATAATACATCTATTTAAATTATTCGCTAATTAATGCTAAATAGCTGACCGCAATAAATGAGGAAGTCATAGGTATAGTTTAAGCTATCGTAATAATATTAAGGAATTATGGTTTACTAATGCCCAACAAGCCCGAAAAAGTGACCGGCATTAAATAATGCCAAGAGGGCGATGCATCATTATCGTTAAATATAATAAATATAACGATGTATCACGGGCATCGTGGATGGGCGTTACTCCCATATACGCCCACGGCATTGCCACGGAGGCATCGATTATGGAACCCCGCCCTAAACAAACGCGGCTGTTCTACAGCTGACCGTAAAGCCTTATAAGCGATTCGTTGACGTCCATCATGCTTGGCCTGCGATCGGGGTCGCGCCCCCCCTCATGCGGCTCACCAGCTCGCTCAATTCGCCGCCTCTCTCCAGCGTTCTAATCTCGTTGAAGATCTTCACGGGCAAGTTAGTGCTTTTGCCCAACGGCAATTTCCCAGTGAGTAACTCGATGATTAGGGTCCCCATGGAGTAGACGTCTGACTTGTCATTGATAATACCCAGCCCAACCTCGGGCGCTGCGTACTCGGCTGTATAGCCGATGGGTACTACGTTCTCGCCAAGGTGCTTGAACACCCTCGATATGCCGAAGTCCGACAACAGTGGATTGCTGTTCTTGATGAGTATGTTCTCCGGCTTCAGATCCCCCCCGTGGATAACGCCCGCATCATGCAGCCTAGCCAGCGCCTCCGAGGTGCGTATTATCAGCCTCATCCTATCGGTGAACGATGCCCTGGAGTTGATCACGTTCCTTAGGGAGCCCCCCCATCGACATATTCCATCACCATGCCGTACGCCTCCTCCGCCGATCCACGGCCCGGTGTGACTATCCTGAATTTATGGAGCCCGTACAGCTCGACCACCCTTTTCCTATCGGTGTTCAGCGCCATCGATAACCTGCCCAGCGTCGATACCTCGCCCAGCATGGATTCCAG
>BBBF01000005.1 GCA_001315925.1 Thermocladium modestius JCM 10088
TCAGTAGCTTATTTTTCGAAGCAACAGCGATCCCATTATTATCAATGCCATGGAGATCACGCCCAATGCTGTAAATGCGGAGGCGAAGCCGAGGAATCCAAGCATTCTTCCAATCAAGTATGGAGATGCCGTTCCTCCAAGCTGGGTCATGAAGTTCAAGAAGGCGCTGGCGCTGCTTATCCTTGCCGATGACTTGGATGATGCTAGGGAGGGGGATGCGTAGAATCCATACATGAAGCCCATCATGGCCATAAATGTCTCTTGGAGCGGAAAGGGAAGCCAGTATATTATCAACACTATTGCCGCTATCATGGAGGAGCCCAGTATGCTTGGAGCCACATAGCCGAACCTATCTCCTATTGCCCCCCCTCCTATTATAGTCCCTATGGAGCCCAGCGCCGTTGATGTGAAGGCATATATTCCGCTCATTGAATGGGTTGCCCCCCCAGAACATGAACCGAGTAGTAGGTGGACCAAGCAACAAAGCCCAGGTAGGAAAAGCCGGCGGCGAACCGTATCAGTCCCATCCCAACCACCCTAGCATTAATTGCTGGAGAGCTTGCCGATTTGCCGCTCTTCACATCGGTCCCAAGCAGCAATGCCGTCAACGGAATTAATGGGATCCCGTATGAAATGAATGGAATTGTATGATTGAATGAGAATAACAGCGGAGTTACCGCTATTGAAATGGATGATCCAATGAAGAAGGCACTTTGATAAATGCCGACAGCCAACCCACTCCGCCTCTGAGTCGCTACTACTAGGCTGACCAGGAACACATATATAAAGGACGATAACGAGCCCGCCACGAACTGCAGCATCAATACGTAGCCGTATGAATTGATGAATGATGGAAACGACAAGAATATGATGGCTAATGCGATGCCGGCAATTATGGCGCCCTTAGCCCCCCAGCCCTCTCCACCAATGTTCCGCTGGGCATCATAAAGGCAGTATATCCAATCCAGTACGCCGTAACCAGCAATCCCTCAATTGATGGATCCACGTGCATTAATTGACCCAGAAATGGCAATAGGGATGGCGTTGTGAACCTAATCATGACTATCAATAAAAATACGCCGAAGGCCAGCGGCAGTGGCTTCACGACTTTTTGAGGCGGTGTTATGTTTAATTGCGTTACGCCCTGGCTATGTCCCTCCCTTCCTGCCTATTAAGGTTGATACGGCCCAGAGAAACAGAACTATAGCGCCCACCTCAATGTAGGTCCTATACTTAGCCCCCCCAACATGAATTAGGCTACTTAATTCCAGTAAATTACCGCCTTGTAGCGATATCTCGCTCATGGATATCGCCGGCGGGGGTGACTGTTGAGTAGAATTGCCTCGGCGATTGGATACCCATTGTTATGATGGAGGAATTACCCGTCCACGTAGATGATATGTTGGCGGTCCCCCCCTCCATGGTATCCGCGCCGAAGTTCCAAGCACTTGGTGGGCGTAGGATGCGCGTTCCATTGACTATAAACAGCGATAAATTAATTGAGGCGGCGGTGAATTCGGCAATGCTGGAGTTACCAAACCCCCCCCGACCACAAGCTCCGCATCGTATAGATTACCAAATGGAGTTAGCCGTCCGCCATCAACCATGAACCAAGCATCGCTGGGTAACCGCGTCGATGTTTTCCAATCACCTATGGATGAATTGACTCCAATCACTAGATAGTAACTACTTCCATTACTATGGACCTCCTCGAATAGGCGCGCATTGAGGGGGGGCAGCGATGAATTGCCTAGGACATGGCTTCCAAATAGGTAGTTACCCTCGCTTATCAGCGGTGCATTCAGCTGCGGGCCGCTTTCATTCCATATATTTATAACAGACATGAACTTGCCATTATAATATGCAAGCTCGTCTTGTATGAAGTACGTACTTCCATTTAAGATCATGTTGCATTCAATTGAATCCCGTAGCTGCTGGACTCCGCCATTCCTATCTCGACGACCCCCCCACGAATCCAGTGGCATTATATTCATACGACGTGAGCGATCCATTGCTGTACGCCACGCCATAATCTGCCATCCCCCCCACGGGCATGTTGACCCTGGCCGCCTCCAATGGATTCACCGCCTCGTAGACGAATGACCTAGATTCGACCTGACCATCGGCTTGCATCAGAATTGCGTAGGAACCGTTACTCAATATTACCCTTCCCACTACATGATTTCCACTCCCATTGAAGTATACCATTAATTGGCCAGCATGGGAATAATTACTCAATTCATTAAACGGAATCAAATATACATTTACGGATGAGTTGGAGATAACATCTATGTCCACTAGGCTCATGGAATCCGTTGAAAAGCTCTGATAATATGCCCCATTTATGAACTTATAGAATGATAGATTAATGGACGGTATGGCAGGCAGTGCCTGGACGTAACCGGCAATCGCAATGCCCGACGTCAATAACGCCGCAAATACTATTAACGATGCCAACCGCATTTAACCCCAGTCCAGGCACTGGATTAAATCCCAAACAGTCAAGGTGTAATGGTCTAGTAATAGGATTTCTTCCTTAGTGGGGCATGGCTGAACCTCGCGATTCTGGTGACCCTACATTACTGAGGGCTTGATGGGCATTATCAGTTGCAATGCATAGCTCGTCGCAATAATAGATAAAAACGCCATAATCTCACATTGAAATTCGTGGATCCCATCGTATACTTGATTATCGGCGTTGGGGTTGCTTACTTAGTAATAGGAGCGATGCTGTCATTTTATTCATTGAAGGCTTTTCAATTGCTTCGCAATTCCAAGCTGCTTGGTCTAGCCCTTGGTTTTTTGCTTCTTGGGATAGCCGTATTGATGGAGAGCGCGCTATCGCTTATATATGGAATAGATAGGATAGTATATCTATATTCCAGGGCAGTCTTCGTCCACGCCCCCCCTAGTGGCTGTATTATATAACGTGATCGTGTTGGCCGCGTACATAGCCTTCGCTTACTCCGTCACCAACATATCGACATCTGCCTCTCCATTAATTTTGATAAGCCTTTATTCAAATCCATTGATGCAATTGCTTACTCCTGCAATTCAATTATACGTGGCGCTCATGCTATGGATTCAATACTACAAGGGAAACTCACTGGTAATATCAAATGCTGTTGCATTCACTTTATTGCTGGTGGATAACTTCGTGCTTCAAGCGTTAAGCGGCAAGCTGCATCCATTTCTATCATTATTGATCTTCTCAGTGATAAGGGTGCTTGGCTTGGCTTTTTTGGTAAATGGAGCCACCAAAGTGAATTACCATGAGGGATAAGAAGAAGCGCAGTAGGATAGAAATAATAGCGGACATATTGGCTTACCTTGATAAGAATGGTTGCTCCAGGCCAACCAGGATGGCCACGGCCCTGAACTTATCATATGATAAGTTGATGGATTACGTAAAGGAGTTGGATCAGAGAGGCATGATAATGACAAATATGGAGGGCATATGCATCACGTCCCGTGGCCTTCAATTTCTCCGGGAGTACACCAGGTGGAGCAACTTCGCTAAGTCGTTTGGAATAGATGTTTAACTGCCATCCTTCTAAAGGATCAGGGGCCCCCCCTATGTGGAACAGCTCATCTCAATTAATGTGAGGCGAGGCGGTCTATTTTCAATCAGCCCTCAGGCATTAACCTGCGTGCGGCCATTATCAGCGGGTCCCAGGCCGTGGATAGAGGAGGCAAGTATCCCAGCTCAGCGAAGAATAGGTCCTTTATAGTGAGGCCGTGTTGCACCGCCACGGCTATCACGTTTACCCTGGCCAGCACCCCCCCTCCTCGCCCACTACCTGGCCTCCTATTAGTTTGCCCTTATTATCGCTTACCAGCTTGACCCAAGTCAAACCGCCGCCAGGATAATACCTAGACCGCGTTCGTGCCTTTATTATGGAGGTCCTCGGATTAAGTCCCAGCTTTATCGCGTCCCCCCCCTCCTTTACCCCCCCGGTGGATCCTATCTTCAAGTCGAAGAACCTAGTTATGCTGGTCAACACGACTCCGGGGAACACCATGTCGCCGCCGGCCGCATTGACTCCAGCCACGTAACCCATCTTATTCGCTATCGGGCCGAATGGGGGCAATTGTTCTATGTCCAGTGATCGCGTTGACTGTCTCCACCACGTCCCCCCCGGCCGCGTATATGTCCGGCTTGCTTGTCCTCATGTGGTCATCAACTATTATTCCGCCGCTTCCTCCCACGTTCAATCCAGCATTAATCGCAAGCTCGGAATTAGGCCTTATGCCCGTCGCCATCACTACAGAATCCCCCCCGCGTACCTTCCCTTACTTGTCTCCACCACCATTCTTCCATTTATGTCCAAGCCCACCGAAACCGCTTCCTCTCCCAATACGAGATCGACAGCCCCCCCTCTTAATTTATTCTCCACTATCGCTGACATATCGCCGTCCAGTACCCTCGAGAGCAAGTGATTGGACCTGGATATGATAGTTACTCGCTTCCCTAGGCCTGCCAACGCCTCCGCCATTTCAATCGAGAGGAAGCCTCCCCCCCCACTATGATTATGTCTCGCGCTGACCATAATCGTTGCTTGACCATGGCTGCATTGGCTGGATGGTACACTGTCAATACATCGCCGTTGATTGGTATATTGGGCAATCTAGGCCTAGCTCCCGTCGCTATTATCAATTTATCGTATTCGATAAAGCCGCGTCGCCCTCCCTCATTAACCACCAGCTCCCCCCCATCCCTTATTTCCATTACCTTTGTGTTTATCTTCACGTGAGCTCCCTTTATTTTTTCAAATTGAGATGCATCGTATGCCGAGAATAATCGCTCATCCGAGAAGTATCCGCTAACATAATATGGTATCCCGCAAGGCGCGTGCGATACAATCCTGGTTTCCTCCAACACGACTACATCGGCATCATTATTCAGTTTCTTGGCTCTCGAAGCCGCGCTCATGCCGGCCGCCCCGCCTCCTATTATGGCTATTTTCATAAATAGGCTGGGAAGCAGCGCCTTTTTAAGGCGGAGAGAATGGATTGAATTTAGGCGGCCAGGGCCGCATCTTGGTGGGGGGGCAATTCGCGACGGGGGCCTGGAGGAGTTAGCCTAACCTCACTTCATATATGTCCTCATATATGGGTCCCCTGGGGGGGTTAAGGTGCTCTTCTTCAATTTAATCGAATTCACGTCCTGCCACCCGAAATCCGCTTCTTGCCATTCATTTATTGCCTGGATCAGCTTAGCCTTATTCCTGCCGCTCTTGACCCTGGCCATGGTTATGTGGGGGGGTGAGAACTCATCGGAGTCCTTCCCAACTATATCAGATAATGCTTCATTAACGGCATCGCGAAATGCAGCCGCCTCATTGCTTCCCTCTCCCATTCCGACCCATACAACTCTAGGGTAATCCATGTTTGGAAAGGCGCCCGTTCCAGTTAAGTGGATTCTGAATCCATTTCCGGTTATAGTTGATAATTTGTTCGCTATCGTGGGAACAATGGAATCCTTCACCTCCCCCCCTATGAACCTCAATGTTAGGTGTAGATTATCCAGTTCCACAAGCTTTAGATCAGCGCCGCTTGACTCAAGTTCCTCCTGGAAGCGCTTCAATTTGCTCCGCACGGTCTGGTTGTTTATGTCTATGGCTACGAAGAGCCTCATCATCTATTTCTATCGAGTTTCGATTAAAATGTTTTGCTTGACGCCCTCAAACATGGAGTGGTAGATAGCTTCCAGATCGGTTCGCCTAGACTTATAGATTAATTCGGGCGAGCCGCAGCCGATGAACGTTGAGGATCTAATTGAGGGCTTAATGCGTGTAGGATCAATTATTGAAGGTGGTAGATATGTTATAAATCCACCTGCCCAGCAATTCACAGGTCTCTGGGCTCGTGTGGCCGCCCCCCCTGCCGCACTCCTTTATATATGGGCAGAAAAAGCATGGAATTCCCCATTAATAGCTCTATGTCGGTTCCCATGCCGCTTTTCATGCCCTCCATTAACGTCTTAGCCTTCTTTATGCCGGCCTCCGTTAATCGTATCACGTACTGGCTTCTCTTATCTCCCCCCTACCTTATCCCGCTCTATGAATCCCCCCCTCCTCTCCAGCTTGCTGAGGGCCGGTATGCCTGTCTTGCTGTTTATCCCCCCCGCCATTCTCCATAGTTCCCTTTGGTTATATTGATTGCCTAGCTTTACGAGGGCTATCAATATCTTGCTCTCGTTCTCATCAAGTTCCCCATAATCTCCTTCCTCGCTCATCATTCCTCTACATTCATTGCTGATTAAAAACGTTGCGTCAACGTAATCATCTTTGTTATACAGATGTAGTATATATAATTAGAAAAGCGGGCATTGACCGTGTCTAGGCACGATTACGCAACAATGATAACAACGGTCGAGACGCGTTAAATCGATCTATTATTATACTAGTAAAATTTTTTAAACTGGAAAAGCAGACGTAGAATTGCTATGTCATCAAACGGTGATCGGATATGGATATAAGGAAAGTTGCGGTTATAGGGGGCAGGCGAGATGGGCCACGGCATAGCCGAGGTCTTCGCAATAAATGGGTTTCAGGTAAACCTGATGGACGCATATGAGGATGCCTTAAAGAAAGGATTGAATAGAATTAGAGAAAGTCTCTCAAAGCTCGCCGAGAAGGGCAAGGTGAAGAGCGTTGATGAGGTGATGAGCAATATAAATTCATTCACGGACCTGGCGGCTGCGGTGAGCAATGTGGACCTTGTTGTTGAGGCGGTGCCCGAGATAGTTGACTTGAAATTGAAGATATTCAAGGAAGTCGACGCATCAGCGCCGCGCCGCGCGATAATCGCTTCAAACACAAGTAATATACGCATAAGCGACCTGGCCGCCGTAACTGCTAGGCTGAGATGGTGGTCGGCATGCACTTCTTCAATCCGCCCGTGGTGATGAAGCTGGTCGAAGTAATAAAGGGAGAGAAGACAAGCGACGATGTGATGCAGCAGGTCTTCGACCTGTCCAAATCCCTCGGCAAGACTCCGGTCAAGGTACTCAAGGACTCGCCTGGCTTCATAGTGAACAGGATACAGGCGCCGGAATTGCTTCTTCTATGCTTGATACAGGATAAGGGAATTGCATCACCGGAGGAAGTCGATGCGCTGCTGCTCGGCCAGGGACTGCCCATGGGCGCATACGAGTTGCTGGACTTCGTGGGTATAGACGTGGTTTACCACAGCATGGAGTACTTCTCCAAGGCATTGTCCAGCGACTATGGTAAGTGCAGTACAATACGGAGGCTGTATGAGGAGAAAAAGCTAGGCAAGAAATCAGGCGCGGGATTCTATGACTGGAGCAAGGGGGGGAGGCCATCAATAGATATATTGAAGGCAACGAGTAAGGTGAGCCTTATGGACTTCTTCGCCGTGGAGATAAATGAGGCGGTCAAAGTTATGGAGGAGGGGGATCGCCGAGAAGCCGGAGGATGTCGATACCGCGGTGATGCTTGGACTGAACAGGCCATTCGGTCCATTCGGGGTAGCCAAGAGCCTCAGTAACAGCGATGTAAAGGCGAAGCTAGAATCCCTGGCCAAGGAGTTCGGCGTAGATGTGTTCAAGCCGGCTAAATCAATAGCTGAGGGACGGCTTAGGGAGGTAGCGCAGGGCAGGATAAAGTTCGTGATTGAACAGCCAAAGGCCCAACAACCTGTCAAGGAGGCAGCCAAGGAGGAAGTAATCGCGGCTGGGAAAGGCGTTGGCCAGTACGAGACCATAAAGGTGGAGAAGTTCGACTTCAAGGTGGCCAGGATAAGCATAAACAGGCCCAAGTATAATACGATAAATGGCAAGGTGCTCGATGAATTGAACTCAGCGATAGACTCGTTGTGGGATGACCCAGAGGTAAACGTCGTGGTGATCACGGGAGTCGGCGATGTAATGTCGGCCGGCGCCGATTTAACGGGCTTCTACTTCTCCAACCCCCTCCAGTTCACCGAGTTCTCCAGGAGGGGGGGAGAAAGGACCTTCAGGAAGCTAATGGAAATGCCAAAGCTAACAATAGCAGCCATAAAGGGCTACGCGCTTGGAGGAGGGCTCGAGCTATCCCTGGCCTGCGATCTAAGGGTGTCCACCGAGGATGCCCAGCTTGGATTCCCGGAGGTCACCCTAGGCTTAATACCGGGGTGGGGGGGAGGCACTCAACGCGCGGTCAAGTTGATTGGAGTGAGCAGGGCAAATCAATTGATACTAACCGGGGAGAGAATAAGCGCGAAGACGGCATTCGAGTGGGGGATTGGTGAATGCCCTATTTCCCAAGGAGGGCTTCGACGATAAGGTGATCCAGTACGCCAAGGAGATAGCGAGCAGGACGGCGCCGATTTCAATAGCGCTAGCCAAGAGGTTGACCAATAAGGCAGGTGAGGTGGCCAGCGATGTCGGCTTGGAGATGGAGTCCACCGCGATGGGCTTGCTGTTCTCCACGGAGGATCTAAAGGAGGGAATAACAGCATTTGCGCAGAAGAGGCAGCCCAACTTCAGGGGAGATGAGCATGGATGTATATATAGTCGACTTTTTGAGAACCGCGTTCTCGCGGTCTCGTCCCAATGAGCCCGAGAAGGACGTATTCAATTCGATAAGAATGGATGAGGCCCTGGCCAAGTTGATACGGGAGTCTATAAATAGGACCGGGGTTAATCCGAAGGAGATAGGCGACGTTATAACCGGTTGCGCGCTTCAGGCGGACGAGAACTGGTTATACGCTGGTCGCCACCCCCCCGTCTTTCTAGCCGATCTGCCCGTGGAGGTGCCCGCAATGGCCGTGGATAGGGCGTGCGCGTCCAGCATGACATCCATCTCAATAGGGGCTATGGAAATAATGAGCGGCAACTCCGATATAGTGCTGGCGGGCGGCATGGAGCATATGACCCATGTTCCAATGAGCAATAACCCCCCCCATGTCGCGATAAACTTCAAATTAATGACTGACCCTCATTATGCTCACCTCCAAATGGGCATTGGCTACAACATGGGATTAACCGCGGAGAACCTGGCTCGGTACGCGAAAATACCGAAGGAGGAGATGGATCAGTTAGCATACAGAAGCCACATGTTAGCGGCTAAGTCGCTTGAGGAGGGGGGGTGGTTCAAGGGCGAGATACTGCCCCTCGAGGTCGAGTACCAGGGAGATAGGATAGTGGTGGATAGGGATCAAAGCATAAGGCCCGACACCACGCTCGAGCAAATATCGAAACTGCCTCCAGCGTTCATGCCTAACGGCGTCATAACGGCTGGCAACTCATCCCCCCCGCTCAACGCAGGCGCATCGCTGGTCATGTTGATGTCCGAGAAGAAGGTAAAGGAATACGGGTTGAAGCCTCTTGCCAAGATAAGATCCATGGGGGGGTGGGCAGGCGTTCACCCGGCTCTGATGGGAATGGGGGGGCCGGTGCCGGCCAGCCAGAAGGCGCTGCAGAGGCTGGATTGAGGCCGGAGGACATAGATTACTGGGAAATAAACGAGGCGTTTGCGGTCGTGGTTCTATACGCGGTTAAGCAATTGGGGCTTGACATCAATAGAGTCAACATACACGGCGGCGCGATAGCGATTGGGCACCTCTAGGGGGGGCCACTGGGGCTAGGATAACTGGAACCCTGGCCAGGATATTGAATGAGAAGGGAAAGAACCTTGGCGTCGCCACGCTCTGCGTGGGTAGTGGGCAGGGATTCGCAATAGTGCTGGAGAGGGCTTGATAAAGGAAAATTAAATAATTATCTCTATCTCTATCTTTTCCATGAGCTCCCTATACCTGCTCCTAATCGTGACGTCGGTAACGCTGGCTATGCTCGCCACGTCCCGCTGCTTCGTTCTTATTCCGAATATCATCATTGCTATATAGACTGCCGCCGCTGCCACGGAGTAATTTGATTTTCCATTCAACAGCCTCTTCTCATGCGCCTTGTTCAGCAGATCCATGACGAAGCTATAGACGTTCTTCTTGCTTATGGGGGGGCCGGTGTCTATGCCGTTCACCAGGGCAGTTACGTACTTCATAACATCGCTTCCATTGCTTTGAAGCTTATCGTAGCCAGCTTGCCTTATCTTGGTTATAACCCTGTTTAATCCGTGCCCGTCTATTCCTGACATCTTCACAAGGGTCTTTAGCCTGCAGGTATTCCCTCCTTCTTGCAGTTAAGGTAAGTCAAGGCAACCGCGGTCTCCCTAAGGCGGGCCCTGTATCCCCCCCGCTCCGCCAATTTCCTGTAATCCCTTATCACGTTTGGCAATATGTAGCTGGGCAATGATAGCTTTATTAGGAGTTGCTTCACGACGTGCCTTATCGTCACCACGTTACGCTCTATGCTGCTGGTCCTCGTTATTGCCTCTATCTTCCTGTTGAAGCTTATGGAGTACCTCTTGCCCATGATCTTCCCAATCCTGAGAATCCCAATCCCCAGGTTAGGCTGCGTCTCATCTATTGCCTGGGCACGCGCTCTGCTTGGCTTGTCCCCGAAGTCGCGCCACTCGGCTCCCATATCTATTATGGGCCTCTCCTCTATTACGGTGCCGCACTTACTGCATATTAACTCGCCTCTCTCTCCATCATATATTACATCCGTTGACCCACAGACTTGACACTTAATTTCCTCTACCTGCTTCACGCCTACCACCTCTCCTCTCTCTTCTATTCTCGCGCGATGCTCTCTTCTCCAAATCCTTCGCCGTGACGTAGATGGGCTTCCCCCCCACTACCTCGTTCGGATCGGCGCGGCTTGTCTTTATCAATCCATAAGGGGCTTTGACGGGTCCTATCACGTCGTATAGGGCGCCGACTCGCTTCATGCCGTAGTCGAACACCTGAATGCCTAGGGGGGGAGGAATGAAGTTAACCTGGCCACTATCCTTCCATCGCTCGCCACATGGCTTACCGTGCCTATTTTCCTTAATGACATGGCGTATACGTTGCGGCCGCCCGTTTTTAACTGTAAACGCTAAATATTTCGGATAACTCTACCGGCCTCATTCATACATTATTAGCATAATATCATTAATCATGGGCTTGCATTATGCCTTTATATATTATATTTATAATTGAAAGTAATGATTCGGTTCCATCGCGTGGATTTCTAAAATCAAAATAACCTTTTTAAATAATAGATGGGCTGAATTAACCCATGGAGAATGCATCGACCAAGTAGGGAGCGGCGATATCGACATAGTGTACTTCAAGAACCTCAGGGAGTTGATTTCCTACTTGGATCAGTTGATCTTGGATAACCAGAGAAAGGCAGAGGCAATAAATAAGGATATAGAGGCACTGAAGAGCCGCGTCGATAAATTCCAGGCATTGCAGCGGATAATAGAGGAATTAATAGAGAAAAACAAGGAGGTGCTGCCAACCGCAATAGAATTAACAGGGCTAAAGATATACATAGATCCAAGGCCCACCGACGAGTATGACATACTAAAGGAGGGTCTCGATGCCATAATGGATAGGAACTCCGTGCTTAAGAAGGTCAGGGATGTCGTGGATATATTGCAAAGCAAGGTAGGCCAGAGCGATACCATGATAGTGGTAGAAATGAGAAACGGCGTGCCGACAAAAATAGTGTTCAGAGGATGGTGAGCTCATAGTCGCATTTATTATGCGCAGCTTGTAGTGAATTGCTTTTATAGCCGCTGTGCGCTGGGCTTTCCATGAAGCTTCAAGTCGCGCTGGACTTGGTCGATATAGAGGTAGCGGCTAGCATGGCTAAGTCGCTCTACACCGCCGGAGCCGTCGACGTGCTGGAGGCAGGCACTCCATTGATAAAATCCAGCGGTATGTACTCCGTTGCCAGGCTAAGGTCGTGCTGCAGGAATGCAACTATATTTGCCGACCTCAAAACCATGGACGCAGGCGCAATAGAGGTTAGGATGGCTGGGGGGGAGGCGGGCGCTGATATGGCCAGCGTATTGGCTGTAGCCCCCCTGGAGACAATAGTGGACTTCACCAAGACGGCGGCATCCATTGGGATTAAGTCCGTGGTCGACTTCATAGGGGGGGTGACGGATGTGGAGGGTAGGCTTAGGGAGATCTTGGCGGCGGGGGGGGCCAGGCCCGATTATGTCGGCCTTCACGTTGGCATTGATGTTCAGAAGAGCACTGGGTTGACGGCGGCCAACTTGATCGATAAGGCCGTTCAAATAAAGCAGAAGCACGGCATCCAGGTAACAATAGCAGGGGGCATAGATGAGAGGATAGCCAAATCACTGGCTGGAAGGGACATAGATATAGTGGTTGTGGGCGGCGCAATAACCGGAGCCGATGACCCACTCGCATCAGCATCCAGAATACGGCGCTCCCTGGGAATATAGCCATGCGCCTCCAAATGGAGCGATCAGCGATACGCCGCGGCAACTTCATTTCTAAGCATCGACGTTTTCAGTTGATGGGGGCTCTTCGTTGGCGCGTTTAGTTTCAGGTCTCCAAGGTAGTGAGTACTTCTCCGTTAATTTGGATTGGAAAATTCCATTGCTTTTAGCGATGGGGGGGCCTTTTGAGAAGATTACAAATTGAAATGAAGAAGAGAAAAAGAATGGATACCATAGCCATTATGGTGGAAACACGGTCATAAAGAGGCGATGCATCGGGCCAAATTTGTCCGTAAATAAAATATTTTGCTGGATAACTTGTATTAACTACATTGTGCAATATCAGCGTGTACTTCACGTAGCCTGGGCTTTGTGGGGCCTGCTTAGACGGCGATAACGACTCGTAGATCTTAAGGGAGGTATTGGGTTTATTAACTAGGATTAAGTAGGAATTAGCATGATGGAATTGATAATCTCATCAGCGCTCGGCCTATTGAAATGAATGCCAAGCCTATTAAAAAGCGTGCCGATCCAGGTCAGGAAAAGCCTAAATGCCATATAGTCGCGGGGGGGAGGGATGTAATTCAGCAGCCAAACCATCGCTTCTCATCAACTCCCCCCCAATCCTAGGCTCATCATTAATGCGAATCCATAATAATAATCCAGTAATATTTATTGAGTTCAACTCTAATTTTACGATCTAAAAAGCTAATAAATACCTTTTACGTAATTTAATATTGAAATGCTATTCAAACAGCTTCAGATGTTTTATTATCAATGGCGGACCAGCTTCTTTATAAAGGAGATCCCGTACAAGTGTTTGAAAAATTTACTTGGATTTCACGTAGTATCTTTACAGGATGATGTAGAAAAATTTCTCTAAGAGTTATAAGATATTATGCATTATAAAAGAATGATGGAGCATTTTTAATTTAAAGTAAAATAATATAAAAACAATTTTAATCTTTTTACAAAGTAATAGTTAATAAGAACTTATTTGGTATTTTAGAATTTAGGAGAGGAAATAAGAAAACTGTTAAATATCTATTACTTGAAGTTTATCCTTGTAGGCTTCTATTATTTATTATTTTTTCATAATAAGACGCTTTATTTACTTAAACTTTTTACTAAGCTATGGAAGATCCAGGAAATTGTTCAAAGATCTTAACCTAAGCTTTTATCGATATCTTTAAATAATGGATTTTTAGACTATTATTTTAGGTGAAAATATTAAACCTCAGAATGATTTATATGATAATTTAGCAAAAGTAGCGGTTAAGGCTAAACAGGAACATTTTTCATCTTCTCAAGTTAACAATTTCTTGGAATATTCCCAATCTACTAGCGATAGAAACGAATTGTTTGTCTTTATAATGAGACAAGCAGAAAGAGGAAAATATACTGAAACAGCAAAGTTGATGCTAAACTACCTTAAGGATAAGGATATGTCAGAAATAAGGAAGTTTATTGGACTATTAAAGTGGGTAATGGACGCAATAGAAAACGTTAATGTCGATTCAAACATTAATAATTTTGAATCCTTGCTTGATCTTTACATCAAGAATTCAACTACAAACCAAGGTTATTCAGGATATCCTAGGCATCAAGGTGGTTCTCATGGATATAATAGGAGCTGATTTTGACACTCTGTCTTCGATAATTGATATTTCTGGATATCTCGTTAACGAATCCCCCCCTTTGAGAGTAGGAGGAGGTAGG
The DNA here is from genome assembly GCA_001315925.1 of Thermocladium modestius JCM 10088. GTDB lineage: Archaea > Thermoproteota > Thermoprotei > Thermoproteales > Thermocladiaceae > Thermocladium > Thermocladium modestius. The sequence continues at coordinate 14,028 of BBBF01000005.1, forward strand.
GGGGAATAAATTTGACTCTGCTGCAGATTCTCCTATAATCACAATGGGCAATATTCCTTTCATTCCAGGTTCTACCTTAAAAGGATCCTTAAGATCTCTTGCAGAAGCTTACGCAAAAAGTATGGGATGGAAAGTTGTTTATCCATATGATGATGCAAAGGAAGAGGAACTTAACGATTGCATAACTTGTGTGCTTTTCGGTTCAAAGAACGTAGCTTCTAGGGTATATTTATTCGATTCTCCTTTAAAGGGGGGGACGTTAGGACGGGGGGGATAAGAACTATGGTAGCCATCAATAGGGTCTTCGGAGCTCAACAACCCAAAATGTTATATAAGCTGGATTACATAGAACCCAATTCCCTTTTTGATTTTAAAATGAGAATAATTAACCTTGATGTAATTAATGGGGGGGAAAATGATGAATGGAAGAAGAAAGGAGTACAAATAATTAATTTCCTTATTTCCCAACTTAAGGAAGGTATTATGATTGGTTCTAGGAAAAGTACGGGCTATGGATTAGTAAAGTTTAATGATGCTAAGTATGTTTTAAAGAAACTAGTTAACGGGGGGGAGATGAAAGTAATTAAGGAGGGAAAATTATGACGCTCTTGATAAGAAAGGATATCTTGGCAAGGAGAGTTAAAATTTACGGCAAGATTGAGACTTTAGCTCCTTTAAGAATAGGAAAAGGTAGGGAAGAAACTAACCCAGAATCTGCAGCTACAATGCAAATTATACGAACTTATGATGAAAAACCTTTAATTCCCGGTAGTAGTTGGAAGGGAATTTTCAGATCCACAGGCGAGAAAATAGCTAAGGAGAACAGGATTTTCACTTGTACTGGTTTAACTAGGCAAACATGCATGGACAAGATTTTAAGCCAAGTTCAGTCATTAATGTCAAAAAACATAGATGAGGCTATAAAGCTAGTATGGGATGAGACTTGCATTAATTGTAAGATTTTTGGTGCCCCCCTCGCTTTATTCTGCGATATCAATATTTGATTCTATTGCAGAAAAATTCAATATAGGATATAGACCAATGATAGCAATAAGTAGGGATACTGGGGGGGCCGTTACTAGGAGCGCATTGGCAACAACAGAATACGTTGAGCCTGGTTCAATTTTTCCCTTTCTGTTAATAGGGAATAATCTCCCTAATTATGCAATAGGTTACATTATCAAAATTATGAGATACATAAATGACGGTCTGGTGCAGATAGGAGGAAATAAGAGTAGGGGGGGTTTTGGTTTCATAACTTTCTCTAAATTAAGCTTGGAAATAAGCGACTATAAAGATGGCAAACTAAAAGCTATAGACGATCTTGATAAGGAAATAACTATCGATTTACCTAAAGATTCTGAAGGTAAAGATTTCTTCGTAAAAACTAAGCCTTTAGAGGAGGTGTTTAACAATGCAAAGATTTAATTCCCACTCAGTAATTTACACTGATAGAAGTTTACCACCAATAATGAAGATCCCAGTAACCTTGAGTATAGTATCAGAATATCTTCATATATCAGAGGATCCTAAACCTCTTCTCTCAGTTAAAATAAACGGTGACGTATCAAAGGTTATCAATGATTTTATTTTGGGCAAGAAGCCAAATTTAGATGCTTACTTTGAAAGGGATTACGTTAGATTTATGAGCACAGAAAAAGGTTTAGTAATCCCAGGAAATACTGTAAAAGGAGCAATAAGGAGTAGATTAGAATTATTAATGGACTGCGCATGTTACAATTCTCTAGGTAATAGGCCTTCCAAGAGTAAAAGCAATACGTACATAAGCATATATCATCCAAAGAGAAAACAAAGTGATAGATTTGATCCCTACAGAAATAAATATATTTGCTATGTTTGTAATCTTTTTGGAAATGCTGGGTTAGCTAGTAGAGTTAATTTTAGTGATCTTGAATTCCAAGAGGGCAAAGTAGATTTTATAACAATAAAAGGTATAATTTATGAAGTTGCGAGAAGAGGCTCTACATTTAAAGGAAATATTATCCTGGATAATCCTCAACCTCATGAAATAGGAATGCTGCTTTATGGTGCAGGATATAGAGGACAAGGTAAATGGAAAACCTTGTTATTAGGGAGATTTAAGTACGAGATGAAGGACTTTGGAAGAGTTAAATTCAATATACAAATAAATAATGCAGATTCCTACCTTAATGCTTTCTTATCCTTGCATAAAGGACATATCCATGACGTGGAGGAGGATTGGAAATGACTAAAATCGTACTCTGTTTTAAAAAAGATCTAAGTATTGAAATAAATGGCACTGAATGTATAACGAAAGTAGAAGTTGAAGAAGAGAAGTCTGACGATAAATCCAAGATAAAACATGGAAATCTCGAATACGTAGAGGAAAAGGTGATGAAAGATTATTAGAGGAATTTATAGACCTTTAAAGGGAAAAGTAGAGTTTACCGACGAGAAAAGAAATGAAAAAGCTTTCAAAAAATTAGTAAATTTAACTGCAAACTCAATCCTTATACTCTATAACTCTAGTTATATAAATGCTCCAGAAGATCTAGCTAACGCTCTTTCAGATATCATCTCTTTAGTATATAAGGCTCCCATGATTCTTCCGCCATTACCCTACACTTCTAAAAATAAATTTATTGCAAATAATTTTGATTATCTCACATCATATATAATTAATAGATATAAAGGGGATATTAAACCATCACAGATTCTAGATATAAGCGCTGATATTCTTATAAATATATTAAGATATGATTCTTATAAAGATATAGAAGATATTTATGAAACTTTAATTTCTACTCCTGCAGATACTAGACCAGGGAAGAATTTTTCTTCCCTTGCCTCACACATGAACCTTACGTCGCTAATAGCATGGTTAATATTCGGCAAAGCTAAAGATATACCGTATTATAGGTTAGCATCTATTTTGCACGATATAGGGAAGATGGTTGAGCCTGAAGCTCACATTGATGGAGCTACACAATTCTTTAATGAAGTTTTTAAAAAGATAAAAGAAGAGATAAAAAAGGAAACACGAAAGAAAACATAATAGATTATTATTTTGATGTAGTAAAGGATAAGGTTGAAAAATATCACTCTATAGACTTTAAACCAGATCATATAGCAGCAGAAAATGAGAGATTTCCTAACAAAATTATAGAGGAAGCACTATCTAGGGATGAGAATTGTAAACCTTTTCTAGAAATGCTTGGGCAGAGAAGTACTGCAGAACTAAAGAAAAACGAAGAAGAATATAAGAAAAAATACGAATTATGTTCAAAGGAAGCTTATGAGTATATTAGATCTTATAAGCCTCAAAAGAATGCCGTATCAGAAAATACTAAGAATATTAAAGGATACATATATTACATAAACTTTACTGGAGTTCAGTCCTTCATCGAATACTTCAGCAACTTAAAGGATATTTCTACTGCGAGCTTCATGGTAGATTTTATAGTATCTACTTTACCTTTTGTTCACTTCGATAATTTACTTTCCCATAAAACTAGACTTCCATTGGAAGCATTACTTGTAGTTAGTGGAGGACATTCTATCCTAATAGGAAGATCAGACGTAAAGCCTGAAGATTTTATTAATGAAATAGAAAATGATCAATTACTAAAAGGCTTGGATATAGAATTATCTATTGCGTATAGACCTTTCTTTATCAATGATGACTTAGTGTCCTATGATGTTGTTACCGACTTAATTAGGGAATCACAGTTCAATAACTTGAATTTTAAGGGTACTAAAGTCCTTTCACTTGGGTTACACAGAAATTGCGATAACTGTAAAGAAAGGCCCGCTGTAGAGAAAATCGGCGAAGAATACTTATGCTCAAGATGTAAGATTATTAGAGACTATTCTAATAAAAGAGGATTTTCGGCTAGAGTAATGCCTAAATATTATATAAATGGAAAGGAAGTAGAAATAGGGTATAACGAGATAGATCCTATGGTTTTTATTTCTGGAGGACGCTCCAATGACGATTCTAGATACACTAGTATTATAAAATTCGACGCTAACGATGCATCAAAATATTTTGCAAATACTTTAACATGGAGTGAATATGTGGACAAGAGTTTCTATACAGATTATTGGATAAAGAAAAGCTTGAGGGATACAGTTAATGCATATTATAATAAAAACCCTGAAATGATAAAAAGGCTGATAGCCGGTATTCAATTCTTAGGAGGAGATGAAGGATTATTAATATCTCCCTCATTAATTTCTATTAATTTCATGATTGATATGATTAATGAAGTAAATAACAAGACTGGTGTTAATTTTAAGGTAGGAATAGCTACAGTAAAACCTGACCATCCAATACAGTTTGCAATATTTACTGCAGAAAAAATTATGGATAAAGCAAAGATAAAAGAAGGAAAAGGAGATAACAGTATTGGCATAATATTTTCGCCTTCTTTTATCTCACCATCAGTGGTAGAAAGTTTTCAGAAGGCAGGAGATTTTACAATATTAACGTTCCAAAATACTTTCTCTCAAATTGAAGAAATACTTAATGACGTATCAATTGATGTTTCTAAGGAAGACGATGATAATTTAAAGGATTATGTAAGAGAGCTAGAAGATATTGTAGAATTCCATTATAGGCATAAAAACATTAATGAGACATTGATTTATTTAATAAGAGAAAGAATTAGATATAGAAAATATTCTCAACTTATAGACTTGATTCTTAAAAGTTATGATTCTAAGAATAAAAAGATAAACTTACTAGATACATATTTTATTTTAAAAAATATACAATCAGGATTCTCTAAGGTGAGTAAGACATGAAATTTAAAGTTCATTTAAAAAATCTAAGTTCTTTAACTGTAGGTAATAGTTCAAGGATAGCTTATGTAGATATAGGATTTAACGATATGGGTATTCCAGGCTCAAGCATTAAAGGAGCAATGAGGACTGCTATATCTTGGGCAATAAAAAATGGATTAATTAAAGGATTTACTTCGTGCGGTGAAGTAAGGCCAGAAAAAATAAAAGAGGCACATAAGAATGGAGCTTGCGATATATGCAAACTGTTGGGATATCCAGACCATGAAGGAGTTCTAAGAGTATCTTCAATTAATGTAAGCAAAATGAACATACTAACTAGGGTTTCAATAGAAGACACTACTAACACTTCAAAGGAACATGCGTTATTTAAACAGGAAGTTATGCCTCCGAATCAAGATCTAACTTTCGAAATAGAACTTTATACTAACGATTGCAAGATGCTTGAATTAACCTTATTTTCATTATACTTCCTAAGACTCTGGAGATTAGGTAGAGGAGGAATGATAGATTTAAAGATAGATGAAATAAAGGAATGTCCTTCTCTAGAAGTAAAGAAATATTTAGGTGATTGGTTATGGCAATAATCCTTAGAATAACTCCAAAAGAACCCATATCATTCTATACTAGAGCAATAAAGACATATTACTTTACTACAAAGGACTATATTCCTGCTACAACTATTAGAGGAGCTTTACTTGAAGCTTATCTAAGGAAAAATAATAATAATATTAATGATTTTTACAAGAAATCTCTAAATTTTTATGTTAGTCCGGCATTTCCATTAAACTCTGCTCCCGCACATCCATTCTTACCTGCTATTACAAGGAAGAGTGAAAAATTCATGGAAGAACCTAACTCACTTCAAAATTTGAGCAAAAATAATGTGAGCAAATATTTAGAAAAAACTTTGAACGATATAAAAGAAAAGTCGGAGACAGAAGAAGGACAATATCCTAAGCCGAAAATAGGTACTATAGTGAAATTGATAGATCATGAGTCTACTCCATACCGATACGTTAGCAATAAATTTAGCTCAATAATTAATATGCACGTAGCCATAAACAAATTCCATGGTTCTTCGGAAGCTGGGATGTTATTTGCATACGAATATAAGGAAGTCGGAGATTTATGGGCTATTGCAAGTGAAGATCTAGAAATAGACGAGGCTTACATTGGAAAATCCAGATACAAAGGAGCTGGAAAAGTAGAGATAAAGAAGATTAAGGATTATAAAATACAGAATCCGACAGAAGGGGGAATGGGCATACTGTTTGAGTCCATGTTTAGATAAATTCCTCGATAAAACCTATTTTGAGTACGATAATGCTTTAGGTAAAGAAGAATTATACAATGCATGGTTTACCTATAAAGATATTATGGGTAGAAAGCCACTGTTGAAGGTATTGTCTCCAGGCTCTATAGTAAAAATGAAGAAGATCAATGACTTGGATGAATTAAAGCCCGCAGGACTTAATTTTATAATAAAAATTAAGGACTTAAGATCTTTCCTAATGGAGGTGCAATAAAAATGAAATTTTATCTATTTAATCTATTATTTAAAACAAGCGGATTAAGAATAGGCGGAGAAACCGATAAGAACGTTTTATATTTCCTAAAATACGAAAATACATATATAATACCGTACAGCTCGTGGAAAGGGTCATTTAAAAGGATAACTGAATACGTGGCAAAATCTATGAATGTGGGAAGTTCTTCATTCCATAAAAATGATAGCCATCCAGGGTATACAGATTCTGACATAGCTAAGATAATGAATAACGTGAGAAATAAATCACAAAATGGGAAAATAAAAGGAAAAAACATTGTTAGCCAAGAATATCCTTATTTGACATCAATATTTTCTCCAGAGAACGAGTACAGTATTAAAGATGTAGAAAATAAGATAACTGAATATATAGCGTCTATTAAATGTCCTATAGATGGGCTTTATGGTTCTAATTTCTTCGCTTCAAAATTAACGTTTAGCGATTCCTATTTTGAAGAAACTACCGATTTCATTACCCACGTAACTATAAATAGAAAGACTATGAAGTCTCATGAAGAAGAAAAAAGGTGGGCATCTATTTGATGAAGAGATATTAAGACCTAGTAAAATCACTCTTAAAATTATCCTTAGAATACCAAATGAAGAAGAACTAAAAGTATGGAAGAATACGCTAAGGTTCATAAATACTGAAGGTTTACAAATAGGTGCAGGTAAATCTAGAGGATTGGGATTATTGCAATTAGATAAAGAGAGTACAGTAGTGGAAATTGAAAATTTCAATAAAATATCTCGTAATATGGATGACTTTCTAAAATAATTAGTCTTTTTAGAGAAGTTTTAAAACTGTTAATCTGTAAAAATACATATGGGATCTCTGGTATATATAGCAGGAGATGTATCAAATTATAGCCCAGTTGAGTATAAATTTGAAGATAAAAAAGAAAAGACGTTCTTTTCGGCTCATGCTCTATCTAAAATATTTGGAGTAGAAAAGACAATAGCACTGCTACCAGATAGCTTGATACAGGCTCCAGATCAATCGGAAGAGGAAAAAGTAGAAACTATGAAGAAAGGTTATAGAAAACTTATCTTGGATAAAGCTAGTATTCTTAAAGATCAAGGGAAAATAGACCAGCAAATTGAGTCAGACATTAAGTCTTTCGTTGATAATCTTATCATTGAAGTTATACCTAACGTTGGAATAGGCCAAGCAATTAAAGTAAATTATAATGGAGAACTATTAAAGACAGACAAGAATGAAAATAAATTCCAAAGATATTCCTGCTCTAAATCTAGAAGCCCAGTTTTTATCTTTAATGTAGTTTATACAATACTTCACGATCTAATTAATAACGAAATAATTTTAGATTTAACTCATGGAACTAACGTTTTAACATCAATAGTCATGGCAGTAGGGTCTTTATTTGAAACTAGGTTTTTTGCAGCTCCTGTGATGGGACCGCCTACTCAAGATCAAGTAAATCAAGTAAACATCGTGGAGCTTACGGACATAGTAGAAGCGATGAAAGATTCATTAATGATAAGTTCTTCAATACAAGCGTTGGATGAAAGATATTTTAAAGACTATAGAGATAAATTAAATAGTCCTAATCTTAATCCTAATAATTTTAATGAGGAAAAAACTATTATTAGTAAAATAAAAGGTAAAGATCCTAGTAAAGTAATAGAACTATTATGGAACTTAAGAAACGGTTTTACAGTAAGAGCTGTACATTCAATGTCTGATGTTGAACAGTATTCACAACAACTTGAGAAAGACGTAAATGAACTTTCCAAATTTTATAGAGAGTGGTATAATCATCCAAGATTAGAAAATGTAAAAGAATTAATTGTTTCCAATTTTTACTCGACACTGGAAGTTAAAAATATCATTTTTAGAGGGAATGATATAGATAAGTTACACGAATTAGTCTCATTATACATTAAAGCAAAACTTTACGATAAAGCTATATCTTTATCAAGAGAATTACCCGTTGCAATATGTTTAGACTCTAATGGTGGAGGAACGTTTGAAGACGATGACAGAAAATATAAGGATTGTGAAGATTTAGTGACGTCTTATTTAAGACTAAAATACAGTAATTTAATACAAAATAGAAATTATTTAATGCATGGCGGATTATCTAAGGATATGAAGGTAGAGGTAAAAAACGGTATGCTAAACGAGAAGAACCAAATAGATAAGAAAATAATAGAGGAATACATAAAGGGATCCTTAAAAAGCGATTTAGAAGATATAATCAGAATATCTAAAGGATGAATTTCGTGTATAAATATTTTTAGTATCTTATCTTTTTATTGTGTATTTTAATACAAAATTTTTACGAATAATATTATAAACTGAAGTAAAGTTTTAAAAACATGTTCTATAAATTATTTTATGGAAATTGAGGACGCTATCCTTAATCTCATGAAGCTTCTTTCAAGGATTTCAATTGATCAGCCTTATCTCGGTACTTCAATTTCAGTAGATTCCTTCCCTCAAAGCAAGAGAGGAGATGACGAGAAAGAAGCTCTAGAAAGACTGGTGAACTACCACGCCCTTACGGACGTAATTGGTAATACTACGCTATAAACTTTTGAAATACTAGGGAAATCCCTATGAACAATGACGTTGAAGATTCCTAGAACCAGTGAGCACAATGAGTCCGCTTCTCAATCCACCTCACCCGCTTGAGGTAGTCACTGAACCTCCCAGACCTGACTGCATTGACCTTAAGTTTACCGTAAGCTTCTGAAACAATGCCCAAGCCATTAGTTGGTATAAATTTTGGGTTTAGACGAAAAGGATTTAAGTGTATATACTGAAAGGAAGTATATGAGTTCTGAATACAAGCTTCCCCCCCTGATAGGGAGAAGTTCCCTGAAATGGAGGTGGAAACCACGCACGGTAAGATTAAATTGCCGGATCAATTTAAGGGTAAATGGTTCATGCTGTTCAGCCATCCGGGGGGACTTCACTCCCGTCTGCACGACGGAGTTCGTGAGCTTCTCCAAGCGATACGATGATTTTAGAAAGTTGAACACGGAATTAATAGGGCTTTCGGTGGATAGCGTGATATCCCATGTGGAGTGGGTTAGGTGGATAGAGGATAATCTTAAGGTGAAAGTACCGTTCCCAATAATAGCGGATCCCATGGGCAACGTGGCGAGGAGGCTCGGCATGATACATGCAGAATCATCCACTAGCACCGTACGGGCGGTGTTCATAGTAGATGATAAAGGGATTGTTAGGCTGATACTGTACTACCCGCTGGAGATAGGGAGGAGCGTCAATGAATTGTTGAGGGTGATAAAGGCCCTTCAGGTAGTCGATAAATACGGCGTCGCGCTTCCAGCGAACTGGCCGGAGAACGAGGTGATAGGCGATAACGCGATAAACCCACCGCCTCACACGGTGGACGGCGCCGCGACTAGACTGAAGGAGTACAAGGGATACGCGTGGTGGCTCACCTATAGGGAAGTGCCCAGGACGGACGTGGAGGAAGCCAAGAGCATACTTAAAATAAAGGTGTGAGCGATCGGAAAACGCGTAAAACTAATTTACTCCTCGCTTCATTAACTATAAATGAATTTCAGGAAGGCCATTCCCACCGATTCGGCCGAGATAAAATCATTCACTGCGGATACATTTCCTTGGGGCGATTACCTACCTAACGAGATAGATGAATGGATAAGGGAGGGGAACGCATATGTTATGGAGGATAATGGACGAATACTGGCCGTGGCTTCCTTATTGATTTTATTTCAGGGAACTGCCTGGTTCCGCGGCCTTAGAGTTAGGAGGGAAGAGAGGCGGAGGGGGATTGGGCGCGCAATCACCAGCAACATGATAGAGACCGCCAAGAAAATGGGTGCCAGGCGAGCCATGCTGATGGTAGCCGAGTGGAACGATGCGAGCAGGTCGCTGGTTACATCAATGGGTTTTCGCCCAGTGATGAATTTGTGGGGGGGAGGTGATGTAACAGCTAACGCCGCGAGGGTTGGCGACGACGAGATAAAGGACTACGTGAGGGATGCATTGACGGCGACAGGCGGCTACTTATGCTTACCGGATGATCCTTGGACGTGCACTAAGGCCTCCATTGAGGACGCGTTATCTCTGGCTCCCCCAGTGTATAGGGGGGGTCCAGGCATAGGAATTGGGCGTTTCTCGGTGGGGGGGTCGCCGACGGCTGGAGTCGATGCGTCCGTAGTGGCGACCAAGGATGGAGACTTCAAGAATAGGTATGGCATGTACACCATGTTCGAACTCGATATCTAGGAGCGCGAGCCAGTCCCCAGCCGGCAATTAGTTCGCCTTTAGGAATAAAGCCTAGATTACCTCCTCCCTCTCATCGTCGTCATCGTCGTCATCTGTGAAGCCAGTTATGGGGAGCGGAGTGGAATTACTCCTCATTGACTTATTGAGGCGATTGGTTCCAGCATGCCGGATCTGAGGAAGTTAATCACTGAATAAATTACTATTGCTAGTCCACCATTGTAAAACGCTAATCCCATTCCCACTGACTTATCCATCACCAGGCTCGGAGCGCTTACCTGGACTGAAATGCCTGCATATGAATTAAACAGGGACATATCTATTGTTCCCATCATGATTATCAGAAATGCGATTGTGAGGAGCCATGCCAATTTCAATGGTTTGGATCCATCGTGTGCCTCCAGATTTATCAGCATTGCTCTGAGGATCGATATAAACGTGAATGCCTCTATCATTACTAAGAACAATGCTGTCGGCACGAACAGGACTATGCCTAGATTAGATGAGCCTGTCAGGAATACCTGCATCAACACGGCGTCCACGCTCATCATTGTGGCGATGGTAACGGAAGATAGGATCACCAATATTATCCTCCCCCCCGTCAAATCTGCTATTTAAGCCCATCGTTCAGTATAGAAGTACACATATTTAAAAATTTTTCTATACCATAAAGTATTTTTATAAAATTAGAATAAAATCCTTTGATTTAATGGAAAGTATTTATAAATATAACGTTTATAATAACTGATACCTATATAAATACCATTATTCGAAACAGAACGAGACGATCAGCTTAAGGTTCACATCATTACACATTTGCATGGCTTGATCATAAATAGAATTCCCAATTCTAATCACGTCGCCGAACCCCCCCCGAATAGCTTTCTTGGTAATGTATATCAATAAGTAGACCTAATTCTCGGTCTTCACAATGACCTCCTCAGCGCATTTATCAGGGAACTTTCTAAGTATATTAAAGAAAACAACATTATGGCGTGCATCAGTTAATTCTGGTTAATAGAGGGGGGGTTTACCTCTAGTCTTTTTCTATTGAGGGATTACTGACGCACTCAGGATAAGAAGCAGCAATGGAACAGCCGCGATGTGTGAGTCCGAGCCCCCGCGCACAGGGTTGGGGGGGGAGCGGCATGGCCTGGAATGTATATATAATTTATTTATCTTCCCATACGGAATGACCATAGCTAAGTTTAATAAACCGTTTTCAATCATGGCTGAGTGGACACGGAGAGAGCGCTCCTCATAATGCTCGCAATTGCGCTGGCCATCATGATAGCCATGTACGCCGACCTATACGTGGAGACCTACTACTCCTATAACCAATTGACTCAGAAGTATGCCGCGCTGGAGTCGTCCTACGCCAACCTTTACTTGAGCTACAATCAATTAAGCAGTTCATTCACTAAGCTGAGCAGTTACTACGCTGGGCTGAACTCCACTTATATGGGCTTGACCGAGAAGGTGGTTGAGACCAGCAATCAATTAAATTACTGCAGGAGTAATCTGACAATTGCTGTGAGCAACAACACCCAGCTGGCCCAGGAGTTGAGTTACTATAAGGAGTCGCTGAACATATTGACCAGCAAAAACGAGTCGCTCAGCATGGAGCTGAATAAATTGATACAGATCGATTCATCCTTAAGGCCAATAACTCGCTGCTCCAAAGCCAGGTAAATCAACTGAACTCCACAATATACTCCATTAACTCCAGCTACAACTCCCTCCTAGCCAGGTACGCGGTTACCAAGTATTACTATGAAGTATACGGTAATGCCAGCAACGGCGTTTCATGCAACATAACGCTAATACCACAAGCCAATAACACGACGCTCATAGCGAGCGGCTCGGCTAGCCAACCGGTGAGGAGCGAAATGCTAGGCTGGGATCAATCCTCCGCTCCCCAAGTATACGTGCTGCTCCTAATCCCAGATGAGTCGGCCCCCCCTCTAGCCGCGTTCTCAACAGTGCTAAGCATCGGCTCATCATCATGGAGCCTATCGACGGTGCTGCCATCCACCAGCAATGGGGGGGGTTATATAACGATGGAGAGCTCAGTGAATGCTTACATAAAGACGCTGACCATACACACGACTCTGCAGGAAGGCAATAAATACATAGCCGCCATAGCTATAGTGCCGGGGGGGACAAACGCCCTCTCGCTGCTCAATGCAGCCAACATAGTGTCCCAGACCTGTATATTAGAGGTAATGAAGCCAGGCTGAAAATAGCAAGCGCCTCATAGGTAGGTTTTTAAACGATGAATTCGCGAGCAATCAATGAATCGCAAGGCCATGCTCGGCCTAAGCTTCCTGGCCGTCGCATCCGCTCTAGCAGTGATGGATGCTGTCGAGATGCCGTTCGTGGATCCATTGATTGATAAAATCGCCTCCATCATCGCTCAATACTCGATTTACCCGTTTTACTTCGTGAAGTTGATCCTATTCGATGGCCCAATATATGTATTGACGCATACAGGCTATGCTGGCGTGTTCTCCCTAATGGTGATGGAATCAGCCTCGCTTCCCGTCCCCAGCGAGCTGGTTCTTCCCTACGCTGGGTACTTGGCGTTCCTGGGCTACTTGGGGGGGTTGACCCAGACAATACTTGTATCAACGCTTGCCTCCCTTGTTGGATCCCTGATCGACTACTGGCTTGGACTGATCGCCGGCAGGCCCATAGTGTTGAGGCTTGGGCGGTATATTGGAATACGCGAGGATCATCTCTCCAAGGCTGAGAAGTGGTTCGACTCAAGGGGGGGTAGATTCGCAGTACTGCTTGCTAGATTTGTGCCTGGCCTTAGGTCCATAATATCTATACCGGCCGGCATAGCCGAAATGAACGTCTGGGAGTTCCTCATCTACACAACTATAGGCTCTGGCGCGTGGAATGCAGGATTGGTAGTGATGGGCTACTACCTAGGCCAGAATTGGGGGTTGATCTATTCATTCATCAAAACGGATTATACATCAATAGCCTTGATAATCACCGCCATCGGCGCGATTTATATGGTTTTAAAGATAAGAAGCAAGGATAAGTGAGTTATCCCATCTTGGCTTTTCAGTTGTTCTAGCGAGATTTAGGTTTGGGGGGGGATCATTGATTATGCAACCAGCAAGCCACCTTTCGCTTACCGTATTGAACCAGGGGGGGCGGTTCCTTTTGCTTGCATATATCCATTGCAAAGGGACACCTAGGGTGAAATCTGCAACCAGATGGTGGATTAATCAAGCTCGGCACCTCCCCCCCTGTTGGTGGCTGTAGTTCCTTCTTATTCATGGTAGGTATGGATGCCATCAATGACTGAGTATATGGATGGGCTGGATTCCTGAATATCTCCTCCTTATCCCCCCCGTATTCAACCACCTTTCCTGCGTACATTATCGCCACCCTATCAGATATATAATACGCCACAGCAATGTTGTGAGTTATGAATAAGTATGTCAAGCCAAGCTTTCTCTTTATATCGATCAATAGGTTCAATACCTGGGCCTGAAGAGAAGCGTCTAGCGCGGAAGTAGGCTCATCCAGGACTATGAATTTTGCGTTCTTCTTAGCTATTGCCCGAGCCACGGCAACCCTCTGAACCTGACCCCCGGATAATTCCCTGGGTCGCTTGCCCCCCCGTGTTCTTTGTAATTAAGCCCTACTAACTCCATTACTTCAATGACCCTCTTCTCATCCATGTGACCCAAGGGTTCGGATATTATCTCCTTAACGGTTAACCTTGGATTCAATGAACTATACGGGTTTTGAAATATCATGCTACATTATCTCTAACCCATGAAATTGACGATCGATTAACCTCTCTGCCCATGAATATGTATTTCCCGCTGTCAGGCTCCTCTAGGGTAACCAATAGTTTACCAAGGGTCGTCTTCCCGCTGCCGCTTTCTCCGATGAGCCCCCCCATGGTTTCTCCACTGTTTATGTCCAGCGTGACATCATCCACTGCCCTCACGTAGACCGGCTTTCGCCCGGCCAGCCTATCCAGTATTCCTATCTTATACGCCATGTAATATTTACGGATGTTCTCAACGCTTATGACCTCACTCATACAGCCAACACCTTACCCTTCTCTTATCCATTTTAATTAATTCCGGCTCCCGTTGTTTGCATACATCCATCACGAATGGACATCTGGGGTTGAACTTACAGCCGCTGGGGAGCTGCATGAATGATGGGGGGTTGGCCTGGAATGGACTCCAGCTTCACGTCTGGACTGACGAACTTGGACATATCCGGGACGCCGGCAATTAATTTCTGAGTGTATGGGTGAGATGGTTCCCTGATCACGGATTCTACATCCCCCCCATCCTCCATTATCCTCCCAGCATATAATACCACCAATCTGCTCGAGATAACGTATGCCAAACTTATGTCGTGTGTTATGAATAAAATGGATATGTCCAGCTTCTTATTGAGCTCCTTGAATAGATTGACCACCTGTGCTTGTATCGTTACATCAAGGGCGGACGTCGGTTCGTCTGCTATCAAGACCTTGGGCTTTAGTATTAATGACATCGCCAACACCACCCTCTGTATTTGGCCGCCCGAGAGTTGGTGCGGATATTTTCGCATTATCACGTCGGGATCAGGAAATCTCAGGTCCTTCAGCGCATTTATGGACATCTCATATCCCTTATCCTCGTTCCACTTCTCACCGCTCCGCTCCATTTTTATTCGAGCAGCCTCCAAAAGTTGATAACCAACTGTCTTAACTGGGTTTAGGCTGGTGAACGGGTTTTGAAGCACCATGAAGACGGACGTTCCCCTATACTTGGTTACCTCGCCCTCGCTGAGCGATAATAAGTCCTTTCCATCTATTTGAATAGATCCATTAACTACAGCGCTGGGCGGCAGTAACCTAGTAATGGCTTGGCCCAACGTGGACTTGCCGCTGCCGCTCTCGCCCACTATTCCAACTATTTCTCCCCCTATCTATATCCAAGTCCACATTATCGAGTACATTCAATTTTCCATAAATTGTCCTATAACTAACGCTTAGGTTTCTTATGCTGAGCAACACATTGATCACCTAGTACGCCGCCCTACCACCTATTATGTCTTGCAGCCGGTCCCCCAGCAACACGAAGCCAAGCGCTATGACCAGCACCGCCAGGCTTGGATATATTGCCCACCACCAATACCTGGGGGGGAATCCGTAGGAGACGCCGTCCGATGCCATGGTGCCAAGTATTGGAGTGCCCGGCTGTATGCCTACCCCCCCAATGAAGTTAAGCACGGAAGCAGTTAATATCACGTTGCCGAAATCAAGCATTGCATACGCTATTATCGGATCGACCGCGTTCATGAAGAGGTATTTAGTGAATAACTTTAGGGGGGGAGACACTCTGTACAATTGCGCAGCCGCTATGTAATCCATCGATTTAACCTTCAAGGTCTCCGCCCTGAATAACCTAGCGTATATTGGCCACCAAATTATTATGAAGGCGTAAATCATCCCTATGAAGCTGGCATGCAGCAGGACCGCCACCACTATTGCCAGCACTATTGCCGGCACGGATAGAAATGCGTCTGTGATCCTCATCAATATCTCATCCCACCAACCCCCCCCGAAGTAACCAGCCGCTATGCCAAGCACTGCACCTATGAGTATTGCTGAGAGCACTACCACGAATGCAGGATAAGCCGCGCTGTACGGTATGGAATACAGTATCCTTGACCATATATCCTGGCCATCTGCGTTGGTTCCCATGATGTACTTAAACGAGGGCGGCAGAAGCGAGGTGGACTGGGAAATCACCATTGGATTGTGGGGAAGCAAGACAAAGGCTAGGCGTGGATCATGGGTCTCAACCGCGGCTATCTCAAGGGAACCTTGAATTAATGCCCACACTACGAACAGCGTTACTATTATCAGTCCCAATAATCCCGCTGGGTCCTTGGCGATAAGCCTCACCCACTCAACCAAAGCATTTCTGCGCTTAGTTGCTTGCTCCATCATGATATCCTCACCCGTGGATCCAAGATTCCATACAATATATCCGCTATGAAGTTAGCTATTATAACCGATACTCCAACGAAAAACGTTATGTCGTATATCATTAGCGGATCCACGCTCGTTATAGCCACGGTAGTTATGTAACCCATACCATGATAGGCAAATACGTCCTCCGCGACGAATGCCCCGGACCACGACAACGCGAATGCCAATACCATCAATGTGACGAGCGGTATCATGGCATTGCGAAGCCCTATTCCATACACTACCTTGCGCTTCGGCAGCCCCTTAGCGTAGCCCAATTTTGCATAATCGCTGTCCAACACGTCAAGCATGGTATTCCTAGCCATCCTAGTATATATTCCAAAACTATAAAGCGCTACGGCCAGCATGGGCAGTATCATATGCTGAAGGTAGCTGGTGAAGTATGGCCAGTCGCCCTCTATCAGTGAATCTATTAATGGAACGCCGGTAATAGGTTTGGGAGCTGGCAGTAGTTCATTAACATAGCCAGAAGGCGGTAGTCCTATCATGCCGTGAGTCAATCCAGGCAGCCAAAAAGCGAATATAAGCAATAGTAGGAGCGCTATGAAGTAGGGAGGAGATGACCATGTGAATATGTAGAAAGCCCTCGTCAAGTAATCGTGCACTTTATTCCTATTGCTTGCGGCCACGGCGCCAAGTGCCATGCCTATCAACACTGTCAAGATAACAGCAGGTATAGTGAATGATAATGTTATCGGAAGATAATGTAGGATTATTTGAGACTCAGGTTCCTTGTATATGGGGGGGTCATACCCCAAATTTCCCCTGAATATATCAATTAAGTAATTTACAAATTGAATGTAAAGTGGCGCATTTAAGTGATACTCATGAACTATTGCCTCCAACTGCGCCATGGTTGGCCTAGGGCCTGCATACAAGCGGGCCAGGGATAGCGGCGTTCTGTATATTGCATGCACCAATATAAACATCAATAGGATCAATAATATTAAAGTCACGAATGCATTTATGATACGCCTTATCACGAACACCAGAAATCCGGTCTCGGCCATCCACCTAAGCAAATAGCATTAATTTATAAGTTTTACTTATTTCCATTTATATTATAGATTTATAAAAAAAGAAAGGATTTTTAAATAAACTTGTGAAGAACGCGTCTAATTCAGTACCTTAGTCACTTGAGTCCCATTCGAGTATTGTATCACGTTTATGGTAACGGGCTGGTAATACATTGTGTTGTAGAAGTAGTCATCCCACGTCCAAGTTATTCCCTTCAAGTAGGCTGAGTAAAGAGGTAGTACTCCGGCCAAGGCATCCAGTAGTACGGGGCCTCATTATAGGTTATATTGTATATCTCTGCAACCATGTGCTGCTGCTCCGTGGCGTTGGCTACGAAGGGGGCAGTGGCGGTTAGATTATTCACCACCGAGTTATTGAACCAGGCCATGTTGCCCGATATGCCACCGTTCGCCACGTTGAGTATGGAATACATCAATTGATATATCGGGTCCGGCCAATCGGGAACCCATCCTAGGGACACCATTCTAGCGGTGGTGGAGGGCGCGGTCCATTGATCGGTCTCCGCAGTAGTGGCGTAGCTGATGGTAGTGGGTATGCCTATTTGATTAAGGTCTTGGGTTATTATGGTTAGCTGGGCCTCTGCTAATGGGGTTATTGGCGGTATCACGGTTATCGGTATTGTGGGTAGCTTCTGCATTCGGGTTTCCTATCACAGTGCCATTGGGCAGCACGGTATAGAAGTCGCCCTGCCATCCAGATTTATTAAGGTATTCTATTGCCAAGTTGGGCGAGTAGGTATAGTTGGGTAGGTTCTCTGGGTCATAGAATCCGAGAGGCGCGTATTGCGGATCCGATGGTCCTAGGTACTCCTCGGCCAGCAGCTTATGCAGCAGTGGGGGGGAGTAGTAGGTATACAAAACAGCCGTGCTGTTTATGGCATGCACCACAGCCAATCTGAAATCGGTTATATTGGTGGGCCATCTGGCATTATTCATGGATATGTAGAGAACGCCTGCCGGCATGTATCCAAAGAAGGAAATTATGTCTTGTGGAGGCAAGTACTTAGCATACTCATATCCATCATATATTTGACCGAAGAACTGCGGCGATACGGTCGAGATCTGAGCAGCATTTGTATCGAAGAGGCTGACCCTGTCCGTGTGAGATAGAGCTATCTCCTCCTCTATTATCGGAATGTGAGCTGGTTGAAGAAGCACGGGCAGGCTGCCGGCTGGGTAATTGTTGCCCCAATAGTTGGGATTCGCCTTCAATATTATCTCAGTGAACTCGCCTGGGGTCCCAACCACCTTATAGATCTCGTAGGGACCAGTGCCTGGCGCTCCGTACTGATTTATGTAGCTGTTGGACGTCATGGGTTGAACACCTCCGTGTGCGTCAACGTAGCCCGGAGGCACCATGGCGCCCCCCCACCAAGCAGCTAAGTCTAAGAGGAAGAATCTATACGGATGAAGCGTATTCAATTCCACAGTATATGGACCAAGTACCACAACTGCTTGATTCGGATAGCTCATTAGCTTTTGTATGGTGGAGTTATGGACGTTGAAATTACTTAATACGTTTGCCAAGGCATTGGCGCAAAGGGATGCATTGGTTAGGTATGCATCATTGCCGGTAACGCTGGCCAACGCATGGCAGGCACCCCACGGTATGGTAAAGCCCGTGGCCAAGAACTTGGATGCACTGAACAATAACCTTAGGTAATTACTTATTCCGACTCCCTGCCCCCCCATAACTATTGTGCGGTATAGGCTGAACCAGACCACCGAGGAGTTGAATGCCTCACCGTCGGAGAAGTAGACGCCCTTCCTCAGGGTAAATGTATAGTTCTGATATGTAGGGCTAATCGTCCAGTTAGTGGCCAGCGCCGGTTCGACCTGGAAGTAATTGCTGGGGGTTCCACGTGACTAATCCTTGATACACTGAGTTGAATGTGCTTGTATCTATTGTATAGAATCCCGTGGCTGGGTCAAGCGCATCGGGCGAGTAGGTTAGCGATATATCGATTAATTCGCTTGAGTTGGGTGGAGCCAGCACTATTGTCTTGTTTGATACTATGGATACGGCTGGCGCCGTGGTGGTTGTGGTAGTTGGAGTCGTAGTCGTAGTAGGAGTAGTGGTAGTTGGAGTTGTCGTGGTTGTGGTAGTTGGAGTCGTAGTCGTAGTAGTGGTGACCTTGGGGTGATAAGTGGCTGCTACTACGCCCACTATCACCACCACTACCACCACCACAACTATTGTCGCTAGAAGCGTTTTTGATATTCCTTTATTTGTGTGCGATCTGCGCATACGTGCTTGTGATAGATACCTTTTTAAAAATTTTTCCACAAAAAACGTATTATACCTTTATTTGTACAATCTATAATTAATATAGTAGCCAATCTTATATCAATATAGTATCCTATATAATATAGAATACATTTCAATTATGATCTTGATCAAGGATGGTTCTCAATCATATGGTAGATCAATGAGATATTAAGGATTAAATTATTTCCATTCTAGGCAATAAGGCAGAATCAATTAATCCATTATCGCTGGCCATCTTGAGCAGCAATTGATGAGCCTTGATTCCCTCCTCGCCCATATCGAGAGTTCTTTGGTTGACGTACATCTTAACGAACTCGCCTATTTTCTTGCCGCTTCTGGAGAACTTGGATGCATACTTTAGCGCCTCCTCCTCATGGCTCCACGCATACCGTATGCTTTCTTGAAGCGCATTCCTAATCCTTAACGCGGCGTCCCTGCCCAGTCTCTTGTTCACCACGTCGACCCCCCCCAGCGGCATCGGCAATCCATTTGACTCGCTTCTCCACCAATCCCATAAATCCAAGATATTGACGAGCCCCCCCATGTCGCTATACGTGAGCTGCGCATCATGTATGAGCAGGCCAGCATCAACTTCTCCCCCCCTCAGTACCATATCAGGTATTAGGTCGAACCTGGCGAAGACCTCCGTGTACCCTCCCCCCAGTGGCCAGTCTCAACAATAGTCGTGCAGTGGTGTACTCGCCCGGAACCGCTACTTTTAGCCCCCTCAATCCCATTCTCCGCTTGGCCACAACCATGGGTCCATACCCCCCCTCCCCCCCATGCTCACCCCCCCGGTCCTAAGCAGGTAGAACTTATCCACGACGTACGCGAATCCATGTGCGCTCATTGCTGTCACATCCACATTCCATCCCCCTATTATCTTCTTATTGAGGGTCTCTATGTCCTCCACCACCTGCTCTATCCCCCCCTCGAAGCCGGGCACCGACACGGCGCCGCTCGCTATTCCGTAGAACATATAGGCATCGTCCGGATCAGGGGTGTGAGCTATGATAAGCTTGCCCATGCTTGAAGCTGACTGGAGGCATTAAAAATAATTACGCCATAACGCTGGCTCCTGGCCCCCCCGGTTCTGATTTTTGGCTGAAACTTGGCGTACCGCAACTTCAATTAAAAGGCGGCTCCCAAGTCCTAGATGGAATTGGTGGATCGCACCTAAAGAAATGATTAGACCGCTCACTTTGGGCTTTCATTGAGTAGCTCGGCCAGAGTCCTCAATGCAGTGCTTAGCTTAGCTTCATCGTATCCCAATTTTATCGATTCATGGTATCTTTTAGCCTCGTCTAGGCTTATTCCTGTTATCCTGGACGTCTCTGCTGCATCCTCATCAATGGGAATTGGCCTAATATGGCTTAGATCAATCGATGCATCCCTGGCGCCGGTGGCCGCGTAGACGGGATTTATTCCCAATACGTCTCTCACCAACTCGCCCACATCCGCCACCACGTGGAACGATGTGCGCGCCTTAAGTGCCTCATCCCCGAGCACCAATGCGCATCTATAAACAGAAAGGAGGAGACCAGCATTGGCGCTGAATCCAGTAATTATCCTCGATTTAATTCCGGCCCTATCCATGACTATGCAGGTATGCCACGGCAGATCGACTCTCGGGGGGGAGGCGGCTATGGATCCGCACTCCCTGAGCGGCACTGGGTTCCTTGATACCACTAGGACACTCATTGTCTCGGCCTCGCTATATACCATGGGGGGGCCCGGCGCCGGTTGTAACTTTCCGTCGATTAACATGAATATGGGAACTAGACCCGCCGTTATAATTCCATTGCTTATCAATGCATGCGCATCGGGCGGCAGCGCTGTTAAGACTTCAATTCCGGAATCCGTGAGGGATCGCTTGAGGGGAGCCGCGTACCTGTAGGGAGGGACTGCGTACTTAATGGGCAACCTGATCGCCGGCCCTGTAGTACTTTTCATAAGTCGTGTCCCGCTCGTAGGGTTCCCAACCAGCCGTCTTCAGCATGTAAGCCAACTCATCGGCCCTCTTCCCAGCGCTTTCCCTGCCGCTAGCCGCAGATATTACAGCCTCATTATAGAACGTGCCGCCCAAATCATTTGCTCCATGAGATAGCGCGGCCTGCGCCAATTTATCCCCCCCATGGATACCCAGTAAGCCACTATATTATCAACCAACCCAAGCAATGCTAGCCGGGACGCAGCTATTATCCTCAAGTCATACTGCCCATCTAGCCTTGCTTTGCCGGCCGACAGCTTGCCCAGGGGAGTGCTTCCTGGATTGAATCTGACGGGTATGAATGACACCAAGCCCGGCGCCCTTCGTTGGAGCTCTGTTAGCCTAGTTATATGACGCGCTATGTGTATTGGCTCCTCTATGTGCCCGTACATCATTATCGAGTTGGTCTTTATCCCGAGCCTATGCGCCTCCTCCTGAACAGATAGGTATTCCTCTGGGCTTGCCTTTAATGGCGCTATCCTCCTCTGTATCTCCTCGTCCAGTATCTCGGTTCCTCCCCCTGGCATAGCATCCAGCCCCAGTTCCTTGAATCGTTGAAGTACCTCCCGCACGCTGTTGCCTGTTGTTTTTGCTATGAACATATCTCCTCCGCAGTGAATGCCTTAAGGGATGCTCTTGGCGCGGCCTCCTTTATGCTTTTTATCAATTCCTCATAATAATCAAGCCCTATGCTTGGATTGTTCCCTCCAACCATATGAATCTCCGCGATGCCGAGATCCCTCCAAGCCTTTCCAACCAGCGCAGCCATTTTCTTGGGCTCGATTAGGTACCCCCCCTTTTCACTTCCTGGCCTGGCATAAAACGCGCAGAACGTGCAATTGGTCACGCATACGTTGGTGTATGTAACATATATGTTCCTAATGAAGCTGCCCCCCTATTGCCCTTAACTGACCTAGCGTAGTAATCCGCGGCGGCGGCGAGGGGGTGGAAGGGAGCATTAAGGAGTCCCTCCACGTCTGTCACGTCCAATCTATCGCCATGTATTGCCTTCTCCAAGGGCCTTGAATCCTTGGTTAATTCCTCCAACCAACGGGGGGGAGGATCAAACATGAAACAGCCCTCCCGCTTCTCTCTTAAATACTTTAACTTCTACGAGTGATATACTCAATGGATCGCGTAGGCCGTTAGCGATGGTTACGCTATGGCACTCTTCATACAGCAATGTAAATTAACGTGAGCCCATAATTCGTATTAGTTTTTTATTTTACGCTATGGCTGTTGATTTATGGCATTCATTCTAGTCAAGCTGCGGAGCGATAAAACCAATCTGGTCGGGCTCGTGAATGCATTGCCGGTATCCGTGGTCTTGCTCCAGATAATAAGAAGGGGGGGGCGGGCGGCCCTGGTTGAAGTGGAGGGAGACGTCTCGGCGGCAGTCAATGCTGTAATTGGAATGCCTGAGGTGATATATGCAAGGCCGATTCAGGATAACATGGACATAATAGCGCTTGGCAGGGGGGGAAGCTTGGTAAACGCGTTATCCAGGAGGTTCGGCGATATGTACTCAAGCCATGCATTGTTTAGGGTTGGATTCGACTATGCATCATCCATGCTGGACAGCCTATCCATGGCTCAAGGTGGTTATAACGCAGTCGAGTTAATAATGGACGTGGCGTGGGCTATGGGTTACTTCGATGATTATAGCGCATCGCAAGGCTTCTCTAGGATTTACCTGTCCAATCCATTCGATGCGGCAATTGGTTCGCAATTCATGTTGGGCTTCATAAATGGCACCTTAAATACAGCGATTGGCAGGGCATTCGGCGTGGAGCTGAGCGAGGTGGCGGGGAGCAGGTATACATTCGTGTCCCGCGAGCTCATGTAATAAATTTCCTCAATGAAATATTTCTGATTGTCGAAATGACTCTCATTCCTGCCTGCCCTGTAATTCCCGATAAACACGCGGCTCAAGCCTAATGTCCTCATCGCGTTCACGGCATTATCCATTCCGCCCCCCCTGAATAAATGGGAGGGGCAGTCATCATCTGACGACCCGAATCGCGGCACGTACTCGTGCGAAGAGGCCAGCAGGCAGGCCAGCTTGTGTTCCATTTCTGGATCATTAGTCAATGCCGACGCCACCCCCCCAAGTAGCCTTCCAGCCATCAATAGCCAATCCACGTGCCAGTGCGGCTTCGTTATGGGTCTCATATACCTGCCTAACCTAACCGATAATCCATTCATGGCTCGACCAACATACAGGTAAACTCCTCGACTTAATTCGCGTCCTAATATGTGAAGAGGCAGTTGAAGCTCTATTTCCAATACATACACGCCTTTATCTCTTCCTGCCATACCGACCCATCAACTCAGCGGATGCCATTACGTGGCCCTCCATGGATCGCCTAACATCTCCGACCCGCGCACCCCCTCTTAATTGAAGCATGGAATCTAGGGCGTACAACCTTATGAAGTATCTATGAGGTTGGTGAGTCCTTGGCGGGCAAGGACCGCCGTAACCGATCTCGCCGAAATCGTTGACTCCCTGCAATCCCTGGGGGGGCACCTCCTTTTCCTTGCTGATGCCCTCCGGCAGCGAGGCTAGCGTGGGGGGGGAATATTATAGAGAACCCAGTGCGTGAATACCTGCATTGGCGCATCGGGGGGGTCATCCATTATCAATGCGAATGATTTAACCCCACCAGGTACACCGTTCCACGATAATGGCATTGATATATCGTCTCCATCGCACGTGAACTTAACCGGTATCATTTCCCCCCCGTTCTTGAAAGCCGGACTCCAGAGATCCATGTGAGGCAATTGCATCGATTCGTTATAAATCATTCGGTTAATTGGAACCCACAATTATTTGTCTAGATTACATTGGCCTTAAACCTGATAAGCTTTAAAGCGGATGCAGATAACGCGATAGTGCCGACACCACCATGGAACCAGGAGAGGCTGCAGGCATTGCAGTCGCTTCGGGAGGCTGGGATAGATCCATATCCTCATAAGTACGAGATAACGCATACAATCCATGAGATAAGGGAGATCGCTAAGTCACGCCCATTCACGGCTCCCTCCAAGGAGATGACGTTCATAGAGACCAACATAAGCACTGCGGGCAGGATAGCCAATATCAGGCCACATGGAAAGGCATCGTTTGTGGATATATTCGATGAGGGGGGAAAAGCTTCAATTGTATCTCAGAGTCAATGAGTTGGGAAATAGGTACGATGAATTCCTCCGCTTCATAGATAGAGGCGATATAGTAGGAGTGAGGGGAAATCTGTTTTACACCATGAAGGGCGAGCTCACTTTATTGGTGGAGGACTATAGGTTGCTATCCAAGGCCCTCCTAGACCCACCCGATTGGACTAATTACACCACGGAGTGGCGGTACTCCCATAGATACTTAGATTTCCTGTACAATCCATCAGCCAGGAGGAGCATATCCATCAGGTTCAAGGCTACACAAACAATCCGGGAGTTCCTTTTCGAGAGGGGGATTCATGGAGGTGGAGACGCCGGTGGTTCAACCCGTTTATGGCGGTGCCTTGGCTAAGCCGTTCAGAACTCACGTCAATGCCTTAGATGAGGACTGGTACCTCAGGATAAGCCTTGAACTTTACCTGAAGAGGTTCATAATAGGGGGGCTTTGATAAGGTGTTCGAGATAGGCAAGGTGTTCAGGAATGAGGATATAGACGTCACGCATAACCCTGAGTATACCTTGATGGAGCTTTACTGGGCCTATGCGGATTATAATGACTTGATGAAGTTAACGGAGGAGATGATAAGCAGTGTTGCTGTGAAGACGCTGGGAACTAGCACGGTGAAGTACGGATCGATCGAGATATCGTTGGAGCCCCCCCATTCAAGAGAATAACCATGAGCGAATCCCTCAGCAATGCATTGGGTCTGGACGTGGATTCCTTGAGCGATGCTGAATTGAAGGCATTGATGGATAAGCATGGATTGGTGCCTAGAGGCGGCGAGTACGTGAGGGGGTTAATGATCGAGAAGTTATTCGATAAGCTCGTCACCCCCCCCAGCCTAATCCAACCCACGTTTATAACGGATTACCCGCTGGAGACGACGCCGCTCTGCAAGCCTCACAGGTCGAAGCCCGGCCTGATAGAGCGGTTCGAGCTCTACATAGCTGGAATGGAGCTGGCTAATGCATACACGGAGCTAAACGATCCAATACTCCAGCACAAGCTCTTTGAGGACGAGCAGAGAAGGTTCCAGAGGGGGATGAGGAGGCCCACCCATACGATTTCGATTTCGTGGTTGCCATGAGCTACGGCATGCCGCCCACGGGAGGCCTTGGGCTGGGAGTGGATAGGTTGGCAATGATACTCACCGACAATGAATCGATAAAGGAAGTAATTCCATTTCCAATGATAAAGAAAACGGGAGGCCAGCAGTGACCAACCCCCCCCTCCCAATGCTCAGCGGCTTGGGTTTCCCAAGGTCTTCGCGACCACGTAAAACACGTACCTGCTATACTCTATGCCCTCCCCCCCTGCACTGCGAGAGATCGGCCTTCGCCATTTTTGAATCAAGCGAATTAGATAGGTTTTATTTGCATTGATCGTTGAGGAATTGCTTTATTGCGCTGCTTATCTCCCTTAAATGCTGGGATCGCGGTGTGTGTCCCATGCCGTTCACCACCACCTTGGCGAACCTATGGGCCTTAGCCTCAATCGTTGTCAATTGATTCCGAGGAACTATCTCGTCGGCAGTGCCCCCCCAAATATAAAGTATGGGCGGCGTATCATCATTTATGTAGTTTATTGGAGATGTTTGTATGAAGTAGTCATCCTTGGGGTACTTCCTCCGAAGCTCCTCGTAGATCGCCCTGCGGGGAGTCCCCCCCTCTGCTCCCTCCTCCAAGTACTTTAGCTGGAGCAGCCTATCGACGGGAGCCGACACAACTATCGCGCACCGCACCTTGTTAGGCATCTTAGCGGCCAGCAGCAACGCGACTGTTCCCCCCCCATTGAGTGACCGGATACTACTAATTTATCCTGGCTATCCTTTATTACCTGCGCGCCTATCTCAAGCCCATCATCCACCTCAGATATGGTGGGCGCAATCACCTCCAGTCCGGCCTCCTTGAATGGCCTGGTCAACCAATTTATTTTATCCGGCTGCTGCCGCGCCCGTGGAACACTAAGGCTTTCATTAGTTGATCGATGTCTGGGGGGGAATTATTAAACTAACCGCTGGACGCAGCGCCATCAAATGGTATGCTAAGTGCAATCTTTATATTGGATCCAGTGATTCCCAAGACGTGTACCCGCTTTTGAGGGATGTGGTGAGGGTTAACGATGATGCCGTCAAGAAGGTGGTCGAGGAATACGTCAAGTCGGCCATATTGACATTCTGGGGGGGAGACATAGTTGTGATCCCACGAGGAGGAGTCAATGCATCGCCAAGCATGGTATCATCATTCGACTTCTGTCCCCTCAAGCGTGGGTGGAGCATAGGTACGGCGTGATGATAACCAAGACAGCCTGGCTCCACCGCATAGCCTTTGGTGAGCTGGCTCATGCTCAATATCAAGATTACTTGAGATCAACCCTTGGCAAGACCGTGATTTCCGAGATGAAGATAGAGGATGACGATGTGGTTGGGAAGCCGGATGTCGTTGTGTACAACGATGATGACACGATAGATGTGCTTGAGCTCAAAACCGGGAAACCACACCCAGCCCACCGCATTCAGGTACTGACCTACGTCGGTCTACTCAATGAGGAGGTGAACGATGCTGAATTGATCTACATGAACATGCGGGAGCAGGTCAACGTGACCCAGAGCGACGTGATCGATGCAATAAGGCGGGTCAAGCAGGTCAAGATCATGCTATCAGCTCAATCCCCCCCGCCGCAGAGGAACTGCGGGGATTGCCCATTGAGAGGGGTATGCAAGAAAATACACGAAACCCCCCCCATAATTAGAAGCATGATGCCGCGGTGATCGCTCTACCATGCTGAATTGAATAACATGAAAACGCGAAAACTGCGATCCTGGACAAATATGCCTTCCTCTCCTTAATGGAGCGAGGCTTGCTGTCTTTTTGCTATTCCTGGAGCCCAAATGCTGGCTCTGTCCTCCAACAAATAAAATGCCTGGAGAGAGCAAGCTAGACCTAGGTGCCTAGACAAGGGAGCCTAACGTGATTTTGATTCTCCATTTTTGGCCTGGATTTTAAGGGGAGGCAAGCATTTAAGAATGGATTAAATCCATTCTTTCCCTTATTTCTTGAATCATTGTTTATTATTTTTTGCCAATATTCAAAAAGATTTAATACTGTTTAATGCATTTCACCCTTATGAATGTGAGAGACTTGGGAGCGTCTATCGCATTCACTATGGTGATATTATTGATTGCCATCCTATTGTTAAGGGCTGTCGGCAGTAGCCCGGCTGAAATAATGGTTATAGCGCTGGTGGAGGTATTGTTTGGACTAGTGATTGGTTATTTCATGCTCGGCAGGTTCGCTGGCCTCAGGTCTAGGCTAGGCGAGCTAACGCTTAGGTATAGGCTGCTCCTCAGGAATGGGTTCTTCATAGGATCCGGCGACAAGGCAGTAAGCGGTGATCTGGCCATGATAGATTACTACATGAAACGATATTACAGCTGGGTGAAATATAAGGTAGAGGTTCATGGCTATGATGCAGTGCTGTATGCGAGCCTCGATTTGGATTCCGGCATTAGGCTAATAAATTCGCTCAACAGTGAATTATCCGTTCTTAACATAAATGAATATAGAACTTTCTCCTAACCATCACGGCCCGAGATTCTTTAATTACTAGATAATGAAATTGATCGCGTCAGATGTAATACCACTCCTCATCTCTCAGTGGTCTGGTGATCATCACTGGCGATTTCATATGTTACTGTAATTTAAGGATTTCCATTCGCCTAGGCTGATCGCCCCACGGGCTGGGAAGATTATTCCCATAAGCGGCCCATCGATTAAAGCCTAAAAATTCACGTGGCGTAGGCACGATGCTCGTACCATAGATCACTCCATTAGGTGAGGAACCCGGCAGAGAAGTAATGTTGATCCATCTCTAAGATTGATCAGCGTTCAAATCCCTCAGTCACAGCTCAGTTAGTGATCTATCATCACTGATCTTTTAATTTAATTTAAATCACAAGTGCCGCAAGAGATGCTATCTGGGGGGGCCAGCGCTGGGCTGCCTCCATGGCTATGGGGCCATGAATCTCAGTGCCTTCGGTTGACCCTCCTCGCTCACTATGACCACCGCATTATCGTCGAACGCGACCCAAGTTCCATCATGTCTCCTAAACGGTCTCCTTTGTCTCACAACTATGGCCCTTAGCTTTTGCTTTCTGACCTCTGGCCTCCCCTCAACAACGCTCACCACTATCATATCGCCGACGCCGGCGTTATGTATCTTCCTGTGAACCCCCCCATGTGATCTATTGCCTATTACGCTTATGACCCTGGCCACCTTAGCTCCGCTGTTGTCCACCACTGATACTAAACTATTGGCAAAAACGCCGGGAGTCACGTGGTATCTATGAGACACTCCCACTGTCTTAGGGCCTCCTCTCTTCGCCATGGCATGACGTAGACAGCCGCTTTTTAAAATTTATCCTTCAGCCCGGCATCGATGACGTTGAGTTACCGCTGGATCCCAAATGGTTTGCTCTCATTCTCTCAATCAATGCTAGATCCAGCTTTGTCAGCATTAAATAATTGAAAGCCATCGGGCAATAAACGTGGACTCTCCATGAGTAATAGGCGATTTCCACTAATGTGGAATTATCCTCGATGCTCTGCTTAAGCTCGTTTAGGTAGTTCCCGCATAGGTTGAGGTATTGGTAAGCCAGGGAGGCATTTCCTATTGTTATATTGAACATGCGGCTCAGCTCCTCACGCATGGGTTCTGGAATTGGTACTCCGACTATGTTGGATGATACCCCCCCTTGGCTTTCCCTCAGCGATTCTATGAATGCCTCATAATTTGATAGATTCATCATGGCTGATGCTACATTGAACTGCGAAGAAACATTGAGCCAAAGAGACCTCAATCCTCCATGTCCTATCTTAGTTAATAACCGCAGCTCATTTTCCACCTGCTGTAGCTGGGTCTCGTTGAGCCCATTGCCCTCAATGTCTCGAGATGAATTTATGTAATTGTAAATGCTGTTCAATTCGCTGGAGTATTGGCTGGCATTTATGCCGGCTTGTCTAGCGAGCCCTATCAGCGAGGCAAGTAACTTGGCTTTCCCGTTCATAGATGCCAAGCCAACTATATTTCCGCTTGAAAGATACTCTGAGAAAGTGACGTTTAGATAATTAATTAATCCCTTCATGCTGGCCATCACTGCGGCTTCAGCTGCCTTTCCATATTGGGATTTAATTATGTAGGTCACGGATCTCAGCGAACCGGTTGAGTTATCTGCAATGAACTTCCCGAGAAGCTTGGCAGTGATGCCGTAAATCGATGAATTATAGCTCGCAATGGCTTCCGAATATGCCATTAAGTATATCTCCCTGGCCTTGGCAATGAATGATTCATTGCATGAGGCTGATCTCAACGCGTTAGATGCAGACAGGACCAGCGAGGCATTGCCCAGCCTCGTTCCAATCTCCTTGGCGTAGTTGAGGTAAGCATATGCGATTCCAATATTGAGGGGGCAAAATAGTTCTGGTTCAGAGTTGGGTGGGTTCTTTATAATGGAATAGAAGATAGATCGCTCCATATTTATGGCCTCCACGCTGTAATTGAGCGCGGCTTGACAATTGGATTCGTTTAAGTAAGTCTCTGCCTTGTAGTTAAGGCTCAGCGCCATGGATAGAGTCGAGTTAGGATAAATGAATGGTCCCAGGCTTTGTAGTTCGCCGTAAAATGCCTTTCCTATCATTATGTTGACCGCCGCCGCATTACAGATGCCTTGGGAGTTAGCCGACGTCGAGTTGGCCTGCGAAGCCATTAAGGCCGCTCCCATGAATAATGCTGCCAGCGCCATCATCGCAGCGGCCCGCCCGACGCTCATGCGTGTAGCCGCGAGTTACCCCTTTATTAGGGATGCTAATATGGCAATTCATGAAACCTATTGAGAAACGCTGGTTTCATCTTAGTCCTTACCTTAGGATAACCTTATTCTGGCCTCCTACCTTTTCCACTCTAACCAATCCCCTTTCCTGCAGTCGCTGAACGTGTCTCCACAGCGTGGTTTTCGGTATATTAGTCAATTGCTGCAGCTGCGATTGATACAGCGAGCCTCCGTTTTCCCTCAACGCATTCAATATTGCCTGATCCACGTCGTCCAACGCCTCCAAGACAGGTCTATTCTGCTTCCTCCTCCAATATGCCACCAACGCTCCGATAGCGACTAGAATGGCCACGGTAACTATTATCGCTAAATCCCTGGTTTCCCCGCCGGCTCCGCTGCTTTGGGTCAATGTGGATGCCCGAGTTGTTGGAGTTGATGATTGGCTCTTAGACGATGCCTCAGTTGATGAGGTGACTGGCGGTACCACGGCAGATGATGTGGATGTTGTTGGCGATGTTGATTGAGGCGATGCTGTTCGAGTCACCGGCGTGGCGGTAGTAGCCGTGGTCGATGTGGTGAGCGATTTGTTTTGTTGCGTCGCGGGAACATATACGTACTGTATCCCGTATTGCCCCGGCGGCAGCATGACCTCCACCGAGTTATTGATCCTCTCGTAACTCAGCACAGTGCTGGGTAGGTTGAGTATCACTATGTTGCTTGGAAACGCTAGGCCGAATTTTATGGGGGGGCTCGTCAAGTTAAAGTAGTAAGTCAGCGTTTCTTGGTTGATAGTATAATTAGCATAATAAAGCACCGATACATACCCGCCTCCAAACGCAAATATTGATAGGGAACCATTGGAGTATAGGCTGGCGGGTATTAATGAACCATCGCTATCGTTGACCACCTCCAAGGTTCCCTGTATGGGCTGGGACGGTAGGTTCACCGTCACCAGCGTGGAGTTCGGATTAAGGTAAATAGTGTAATTTATGAATGGCACCCCGCTTGCCTTTATCGTCACCAGCAATGCAATCATCATCTCCAGCATGGAACTACGGTCGATTCCTTAGTTTAAAACTTTCCCCCCCATACATTAACAAATCACGCCCTTTAAGATAGATGCCTCTCCCCCCCAAATAGGACAAGCTTTCCAGCGGCTGTCCCTGCCCGATTGAAATGCCTCAATCCGCCCGCTTTCCTGAAAATGGGTATTACATTATGAGGCTCATTGCCCTTCAAGTTAGCCTGCAAATGCTCGTTGACGCGTTGAATAAAGGAGCCTCCACTATGGACGAGTCGTTGTAGAAGTCATACTCGGTCAGGTATCCGCCCAATATTAACGATCCATTTATTAAAGCAATGCCGGTGGGCGGCGACTTATAATCATAGATGGGTATAGTAATGTAATCGCCATAAGCCGGGTTAATGAATTGAAGGGTTACCTCCGTATCGTAGAAGGATTCGCCCAAGCACGATGCGCTGGCAATGGTTCCATTTCCATAGATGAAAAGCAAGGAATTGTACTGCAAGGGGGGGCCATATGGAAGCAATCGCTCGATTCCATAAATGGAAAGCCCAAATCCGGTCATGTTGCCAACGGTAAAGTTGACTCCATAGCTGGCACTGAACTCCACGCTTCCATCCACGACGCTGGATAGGTGTAGATATATGTATTTGCCATAATATGGGAACGAGGCTCCATTAAAGTAAGTCGCAACGGCGATATGCGTTTGCCTGTAGATAAATCATTGCCCAGCCAAGCATAGAGGACGACATGCATTGGCATCGGCACTCCATAGTAATTGCCCACCCGATGCCATAAACTATATGTATGGTTGTTTTCGCCCAGCAGGACGCCGCCTACCCTGGAAAGATTCCCCAGCAGCGATCCAAGGCTTTCATTTCCTGTTCTGAACCCAAACAGCACTGATAATGGGTATCTGCCTCCGCTTCCTATAACCACCGTCCAAGAATTAACGGCGTTCAGCTCATCTCTCCCTATGCATACATGCCACTCGATTCCCCCCGTGGAGTTGGACACTGCCCAGTCCGTTACATGAATTGATCCACCATATATGATCAAGGATAAATTCTCGTTTTCCAGTCCAAACCATGGAGGCACGGTTCTCGATATGAGCTCAATGGATCTATACAAAACAGGGTTCGACCCATTAAGTTCGCTCAATACAGAGTTGGGCAACGATGCATAGGTCAAGTTGAGCGATATGGAGTAATTGAGGCAAGGCGTTGAGACCGGCGGTATTATGACCGGTATCAATGCTGCATGAAGTGATATGCCCATTGACGCAACTAATATGGCCACAGCCACAATCAACGGCCTCCACATAATTCTACATTTTTCACCTTCCTAAAAACCTTTGTCGCAGTCACCTCCTCCTGCCTCTGAGCGTTGGGGGGGATTCATATATTGGAAATAAATCAGTTGAAAGCTGGTTCGGTGTCGAGGGAATATTTATTTAATTTAAAGGAGTCCAGCTATTCATGATTTATGACCCTGAGGAGCAAGTGGAGATGGATTTCAAGGCATTGTTGGCTGAGTTGGGCAGCGCGACTGGGATTGATTTTAGCGGGGGGGTCAAGCCAAGCAGGGCCAGGGAGGGGGGGTTTGGCTTCATGGCAGTTCCCCTCCATACGTATCTGAAGAGCAATCCAGCATTGCCGATGCCGTGAAATCGCTGCGTCCGCGGGGGGGATTGATAAAGAGCATTGATTTAGTAAATGGCTTTCTCAACATAGATATAGATAATTACGCATACGCAGAGTTGGTGATTAATTCTATCCTATCCGCGGGAAGTAAGTACGGCTGGTCCCCCAGGTGCGGGGGGGGTTCTAAGGTTGTTATAGAGCATACGAGCGCCAATCCAATACACCAGCTGCACACGGGTCATGGCAGAAACATGATAATTGGGGGGGACACGTTATCCCGCCTTCACCGCTTCTGCGGCAGCGAGGTCAGCACTAGGTTCTACGTCGATGATTGCGGTCCTCAAGTGATGTACATGGCATTAGGATATCAAAGCGCGAAGGGATTAATAAATGAAAGAATCGAGAGGGGGGGAACGAAGCCGGATAAGGTATTAGGGGGGGCCGTGTATTCCATAACATATGCAATAGGGGGGGAGATCCAGAGGCTATCTACGGCGGAGAAGACCGTTGAGGGCGATGAGGAGAAGCGCAAGTTAATAGCCGAGAGGGATGAGTGGGTGGGTATACTGGCTAAATGGAGCTCCGAGGATGAAGAGTTGGTGAACGCGCTTGCCTCATCCCTGGGCGGAGTTAACGTGACTGAGGAGGTGGCAGGTGGGTCAGGGAGTACGAGCGGGAAACCCGGAGATACGGGGCAAGGTGAGGGAGGGGGATAGAGCGCATATTCGATGGCTTTAAATCTACCCTGAGCTCATTTGGAGTATCATTTGATGCGTTTGATTGGGAATCAGAGATAGCGCTAGACACGGGGCTCGCGAAAGCCCTCGTAGATAGAATAGCCGCTGCGGGAGCCGACTATGTGGAGAGACTGGGCGGCGCTGTGACCGTGGATGTGGAGAGGTATGCCAAGGATCACAACTTAATGAATTCGCTATCCCTACCCAAGTTCCTGCCGAAGGCCATGCTGACGAGAAGCGATGGATCCACTCTATACCTCACCAGGGATTTGGCGTATGCCGTTTGGTGTCTGGATTCATGCAGGCCAAGCAGGATAATAAGGGTAATAGGATCGGAGCAAACCCATCCACAAGCACAACTGAGGGTGTTGCTCCACATGATGGGGGGGTACGACGCCGGGAGAATAATGCATTACTCATACGAGATGGTCAACATGCCTGGAGCCAAAATGAGCAGCAGGAGGGGGCGGATAGTATCAATGGATGACTTGCTGGAGGAGGCTGAGGAGAGGGTTTGGAAGATAGTGAAGGATAGGCTAGGCAAGGAGGAGGCAGGCAAGGTAGTGAAGGCTGTGGCGGTGGGAGCCATTCGGTTCTCCTTCCTCTCGATTTCTCCCTTGAAGGTGCTCGAGTTTAACTGGGATAAGCTGCTCGATTTAAAGCAGAACAGCGGCCCCTTCATTCAATACTCATATGTCCGCGCGTCATCTATACTGGAGAAGGCCGGGTACCCAACCATAACCAGCGTCGCCGCCCCAAAGTCTCTCAGCGAGGAGGAGGTCAAGCTAATAAGCGACTTGGGGGGGGATTGCCCAGGGCATTGGCGGAGGTATCCTCAAACCTGAGGCTGGAGAACTTGGTGGATTACGTCAATAGGATGGCCACCGACTTCAACGTATTCTATGAGAAGAACCCGGTCATAAACGCGGAGCCAGAGCTAAGGGATTTCAGGCTGGCACTGGTTACCGCATTCCGAATAGCGCTGGGCAACATGATGAATATAATGGGAATACCAATAATAGAGCATATGTAAATCGATTACGTGATTCGTTCTGGAAAAATCATTTATTTAGAAGCGATGCTGGTAATCTGTATTGCTTCACTTTCTTAATGGCGCAGTTGATAGCATTGGCATTGGCCTATTGAATACTTCCTGTATTACCGATGCGAACGCCGCGTACCAAGCCGCCAAAGCCGTTAATATGCCAACATAGCCCCCCAGCCATTGTGTAGCCTAGCCCCAGCAGGAAGAACGTTATCCACAGCAATAGGAAAGTTAACCAAAGCGCCCAGCTCAGCTTAAACGTGGCTATCCACATAATGAAGGTGAATATGCCGAAGGCGATTAGCACCGTATTTATCGCGGGGCTGGGCCCTATCACGTGAAGTCCTATCAATAGTATCGTTGTGAAGAACCACTCCCAGAAGGCCCCGTATGTAAAGAACGCTAGGTAGCCAAATGTATTCCCGGCCTTGAATTCATATATCGCGGCCACTAGTTGAGCCAAACCGCCGTAGAACGCTGCCAAGCCAAGCACGGCGGTCGAATTGGAGACTAGTCCGGCATTCACGGCGCTCAGCACGAGAGTGGTCGTCGCGAAGCCGGACAAGCCAAGCACGGCTGGATTTGCGGTTTTTTGAGACATGTATTTATTGAAATATAGATATTTTTAAGCTTTGCTTTTTGATAAATATTTAATATTCTCTTATGGTATTATTTAATTCACATATTACCGCCAATTTCCTTGCGTAATTCCTCATATGCACGCTTTGCCTCATCTATGCTAGTCTCATCCTCTAAGGTGGTTGCATCGCCCAGCGGTTGATTCATGACGACTTGCTTCACCAGTCTCCTCATTATCTTGCCGCTCCTGGTCTTCGGCAGTTTCGTCACGAAGATTATATTGGATGGCTCGGCAATGGGCCCCCCCACGACTTGCCTTACCCATGCTCTCAATTCCTTCCTAAGCTCATCGGATGGGGGGGCATTGCCGCTTCTCAACACGACGAAGGCAATTGGCACTTCCCCCCCCTTAACTTGATCTGGAACGCCGACCACTGCGGCCTCGGCCACGCTCTTATGGGATATGAGGGCGGACTCTATCTCGTACGTGCCCAACCTATGGCCGGCCACCTTTATCACCTCGTCGGCGCGGCCCAGCACCCATATATAGCCATCCCCATCCTTTATTGCCCAATCACCTGCATAGAATGCTCCTGGGAACTTGGAGAAATAGACATTAACGTATCTGGATGGGTCTCCCCATATTGTTAATGGCATTCCAGGCCATGGTTTCTTGATTATGAGATAGCCCCGCCGTCCCTGCACTGGCTTGCCCTCATCATCGACCACATCCGCCTCCACGCCTGGGATGGGCCAACCATTTGTTCCCGGCTTCAGTGGGATTAATCCCCCAACCAGGCACGTGGCTTATCATTATGCCGCCGGTCTCCGTCATCCACCACGTGGAGCCGAAGGGCACCTCGCCCCCCCTGCCTATCCATTTCCACGCCCACCTCCACGCCTCTGGATTGATGGGCTCCCCCCCCACGCTGTGCATCAGCCTAATAGTGGAGAAGTCGTGCTTGCTCACCCACTCGTCTCCGTACCTCATGAATGTCCTTATCGCCGTCGGCGTGGTGTAGTAAACCGTTACGCCATACCTCTCAATTATTTGCCACCACCTATCTGGCGCTGGGTAATCCGGCGCACCCTCATACATAACTATCGTAGCGCCCTCCAAGAGGGGCCCAAACACTATATAGCTGTGGCCGGTGACCCAGCCTATATCGGCAACGCACCAATACACATCGTCATCTTTTATATCGAAGACCCACTTCATCGTGGCATGAAGCTCGGTTAAATAGCCCCCCCAGTGTCGTGCACTATTCCCTTTGGCTTGCCCGTGGTGCCGGATGTGTACAGGATGTAAAGGGGATGCTCGCTTTCAACGGGTTCCGGCGGTATGTAGGCGTTGACGGGGGATGCCCTCCATTAAATCGCTCCACCAATGATCCCGCCCCCCCGCCGTCATTGGAGTATCGCCCAAGCCGAGCCTCTTGTAGACAACCACCTTCTCCACGCTTGGACTGGTCTTCAATGCATCGTCGACTATCTCCTTCAATCTAACCTGCTTTCCCCCCCGCCTCCAGAAGCCATCCACCGTGAACACACGCGAGCCTTGGCATCGTTTATCCTATCCGACAACGCCGACGCGCTGAAGCCGGAGAAAACGACCGAGAATATTACTCCCAACCTGGCTGCCGCCAGCATAACTATCGGTAATTCCGGAATCATAGGCATGTAGATAGTTATTGTGTCTCCCTTCTTGAGTCCTAACTTAGTCTTCATAACGTATGCAAGCTTGTTCACCTCCCTATAGAGGTCGTAGTAGGTCAATCGCCTGACCTCTACTGGGTTGCCCTTCCCATCAACGGGCTCCCCCTCCCATATGTATGCCACCTTGTTTTTCCTCCATGACGCGACGTGCCTATCCAGCGTTAAGTAGGATGCATTTAATTTGCCGCCGACGAACCATCTATAGAAGGGCGGCTGGGGGGGGTCCGCCGTCAAGGTCTTGCTCCACGGACTGAACCAATCCAATTCCTTGGCAACGCCCGACCAGAACTCCTCTATATTGGAGATGGTT
Source organism: Thermocladium modestius JCM 10088 (assembly GCA_001315925.1). GTDB lineage: Archaea > Thermoproteota > Thermoprotei > Thermoproteales > Thermocladiaceae > Thermocladium > Thermocladium modestius. The sequence goes on from BBBF01000005.1 coordinate 51,982, forward strand.
CTTTCGTGCAGTTTCTTATAATCCTCGACTGAGAGATTTTTATTGGCCCATTTATTTATTATTATCTTTTCATCAAACGGAAGATCTTTTTCTTCAATCGACATATCTATAATTATTTTCTAATGTTATATTTAAACATTGCGGCTCTATTTAAATATGGTTTAAGGAATATATAAAATGTAGAAATGACGGGGCAATACGAAAATTGGGGGGCAAACCACATTGGATCGATTTGAAAAATCCATGTAAAATATGGACGAAAACTTTTTACATTATTAGCGGCAATACATTGGTGCGATGCGAGCTGGAGTATGTTAACGCCGTTAGGTCCAAGATAGGATTTGATGTTCCGCCAATTGAGGAGGAGGGTACCATGGATGAGGAGAACTGCTTTGCATATGCTGGAATATACTTGCTTGGGGGATATATACGTGGTTTATATGAAGGACGAAGAGAGAGTATGCATAGAGGAAGCTAGCACCATCGATGAGGCGCGGGAGGTAGCCAAGCGATTTGTGAAATCGATATGTTGAGGGCCATGGATAGATTGCTCGAGGTGGATCTGAGGAGGGCAAAGGAGTACTTCGAGTCGAGGGAATCCATCAGTGTGGTGAAAGGTCAATTAATGGTATTGAGGCTGGACGGCGTGTCGTTTAGGACCAGGCTAAACGGTTTCCGGAAGCCCAGGGATGAGAGAGTTATGGCCGCTATTGAGACCGCGGCGAGAGAATTGATGAGAGGATTCGGCGCCGCTGTTGCCTACGTGGTTTCCGACGAGATAAATCTATTCCTGGGAGAGCATGTACCATTCGGGAGCCGCGAATTCAAGTTGACCTCAGTCTCCGCCGGCATTGCATCGGCTCATGTATCGATCGCGCTGGGAAGGCCTCTCTACTTCGATTCAAGGATAGTTAGGCTTGACCACGGGGGGGATGAACTGCCCTACATAGTTTGGAGGGCTCGGCTGGCCGCTGGGAATTACTTATCAAACTTTGCCAGGAAGCCGTTCAAAGAGGCAATATACATGGATGGCATCAACTACCTGGATTGCTGCGGCAAGGTATTGGCCAGGAAATGGATAGGCAACAAACCGAGTAGGCGAGTCATAATGGAGTACCCAGCCATCGATGTAATAGAAATGTGGAGAATACCATCCTCAACAGATGGCTATGGTGAAAAACGCCGCGGCACAACTTGAATCCGACCTCCTCCCTCGCTCTTGGAATCAATTGCAACTTCATTTTTTATTCAGTTCACGGGAATCTCTCCTCAGGGAGCACGGCTACCACTGGCTCGCTCATATCCATCCTAATGAATCCGCGCCCCATCATTTCGGTGTTGAATGCGGCGTGAACGTTCCCAAGGGAGTCGATTCCTATCAATCCTATAGTGCCTGTGCCAAATATGGTGCTTGCGCCGTTAACGGATGCATTTATTGCGGTTATTATGTCGCTGCCCGCCTCCACGGCCGTAGCTGCCCTTAGGGACGCCATGTGGCGTATTATTACCTCGCCGAGCCCCCCCGTTGCCGATAAGGCACACCGCCTATCGGCCCAATAGCCTGCTCCCGGTATTGGGGGGGAATCGCCAACGCGGCCCCTCCACTTGAGCCAGACTCCGCCCGTCGAGGTGCCGGCGGCCAGGTTACCGTCGGAGTCCAAGGCCACCGCTCCAACGGTATCCATTATGCCGGCTTCCTTTGCCAGCTTCAAAACCCTCTTGTATGGCACGCTGCCGGAATCTACTTCTCGTATCATTGATCTGTACCTATTCACCTTCTTCTCATTGACGAAGACGAACTCGGGCACCCATAGCCCGGCAATTCTAGCCAATTCCTCTGCGCCTTCCCCGACCACCATCACGTGATCTGTGTTATTCATTATGAACTTAGCCAAGCGAATTGGGTTTGCAACGTGCTTGACTGATGCCACGGCCCCTATGCTCATGGTTGATCCATTCATTAAACCAGCATCCACCTCGACCTCGCCGGCTATGTTGAAGACGCTCCCCCCCACTCCAGCGTCGTTGACTGGGTTGGATTCCAAGGTTGATATTGCCTCGACCACCGCATCAATGGCATTGCCGTTCCTCAATGCTTTCAATCCATTGAGGGCGGCATCCCTGAGGCCAGACCTATACATCCTTAAGTCGTCTTCCTCAAATCTAGCTCGGCCTGCTCCTGCGTGAACCGCTATAGTGGGCATCATACTGTGACGGAGTGGGGCGGCCCCCCCTAAATAACTATTGAGGTGGTTAGGTCTAATTGACGATTTTATTCCGTTTTTCATCATTTTACTTACGTTTTCCCTCGTTTACATCGATTGATTCAGGCAATTCTTGCCCATATTGCTTAGTCTAATAGTCCACCTCTATTAATTATAAATAGAAAATCAAAAACCAGGGCATAATCAATAAATAGACCAGGCTATGCACCGCCGCGATGGATTGCTCCATCAGCGGCGTCCTAATATTCGGCGAAATGGATGAAAGGAGGGCCAGCATAATAGAGGATAAATTGATCGACATATTGATTAGGGCGGAGGAAAGGGGGGGGCGTGATAGTTGGGGGGGGCATTGTATACCTTACCAAGAAGGGGGGGGAATTCAGGGAGGAGAAGGGAGTGGGGGGGCCTGCTTCTTCTTCGTTGGCAGGGAAACGGGGGGGATTCCTGGGTCCCGACGCTGTAGCCGTCATAGCTAACAATAGGGCAGAGCCCACCACCGAGGTGGTTGTGGAGAAGGGAATAGATGATATCCAACCATTTGTGGGAGATAGAATAGCCGTGACCCATAACGGCACCATAGCGAACGACTCGGAATTGGAGAGGAGGTATGGGATACGCAAGCGCAGCAGAATAGATTCTTCAGTGCTCCCCCCCCATTGTTGGAACGGGCGTGGAATGGATCGCTCGAGGATTTGCAACGCATATTGAGGGATGAGGTGACGGGGGGGTCCTATGCAGTTGCCGTGTTGGATAGATCTAGGCCGGGGGGGCGGCTTTGGTTAGCCACTAATTTCAAGCCGCTCTATGTAATGTGGGATTGGAGCGCCAATGCCCTTTTCTTCTCAAGCATGGATTACTACATGCAGGATCCAGACAAGGCTCCCTGGGAGAGCAACGTAGTGAGGAGAGTCAATCCATACACAGTGGTGGAGATCGGCGTGGATGGGACGTGGAGGGAGGCAAGTCTCTGGAGAAGCGGCTCTGGGAATAGACGAAGGGTCTTGGTGATAGCGAGCGGGGGATTGGATTCCACGGTAGCGGCGACCAGCTTGAAGAGGGATGGTTACGATGTATCGCTTCTCCACTTCAATTATAGGCATAAATCCGAGGAGCGGGAGAGGGAGGCGGTGAGGGAAGTAGCGAAGGCATTGGAGGTCCCGTTAATAGAGGTGAACATGGATTTCTTCAAATTGGTAGGCCACTCCCCCCCACTGCTGGGGGAGGGCGACGTCAATAAGGCGAGGATGGGGGGGAGGCCGGCGCTGAATTCGCTCACGAGTGGGTGCCGGCCAGGAACTTCGTGTTCATATCGCTGGCCACCGCAATTGCGGAGGCATGGGGATTCGATGCCGTGGCTACTGGCGTCAATTTGGAGGAGAGCGGCGCGTACCCCCCCGATAATGAAATGGAGTTCATAAGGCTGCTCAACAGCGTCATGCCTTACGCAACTGGGCCCCAGAGGCGAGTGGAGCTATTGATGCCGGTGGGACATTTAGTCAAGCACGAGATAGTTAAGTTGGGCCTGGAGATAGGCGCCCCATTGGAGCATACATGGAGCTGCTACGAGAACGGCGATAAGCATTGCGGCTTGTGCGGTCCATGCTATATGAGGCGGGTGGCATTCAAGGTGAACGGGGGGGTGAGGGACCCCCCCGTGCCTTACTCATTGCCGCCGGATGATGAGGAGGCGTTCTGGAGGGGGGGAACTAGGGATTATCATCGCCGCATGAATAATTCATAGACTTTGCTCAGGGAGTCCATGACATCGTTTGGGCTATGCTTGTTCACCAATGACTCCAATTGCCTGTTCACCTGGCTCTTCCACGTGGAGGGGGAGGTCAGCAAGTCCTCCGCGGTCTCCGCCATGCATGCAACATCACCGCACGCTGTGCCTGCTCCCTCCACCACTTCTCCCAGGCCTCCGGCATTGGAGGAAACAACGGCAGTGCCCCTCATCATTGCCTCGATCGCCGTTATTCCGTATGCTTCCCATCGAGAGGGAAGGAGGAGCACCTTTGATTTTCCTATCCTATCCAGTACCGTGCTGGACGGGGGGGAGGGGGGGGAGGTACTCATCCACGTATTTCAATTGTTTTCTATACTCATCTGGCACTGATCCTATATAGATGGTTCTCACGGAGCTTCCCCACCGCTCCTTTAGATACTTGAAAACGCCGAGCGCTATGTCGCCTCCCTTTAAGTGGAAATCAATGCCGACAAATATTATGCTGTTATCGATTTTTCTTTCCAGCTTAATCCATTGAGGCCATACCGGCAGGTCTATCACGTGAATCGACTCCTCTGGGAATCCATCCCTTATGAAACCCGATTTGGCCCAGTTTGTCCACGTGATCACGGTGGCCCTTCCATACGTGAAACTGCTCAGAAAGCGGGGGGGTGCACGACCCAGTCCACCGCTCATGTGTAGAAACTGGCTTAGGCTTTGGTCATTCTCTAGTATCCAATTATCTCCCATCCTGCGGTACCACCAAAAGAATGCGTGAAATACGTCTGCCTTCAATTGCATTAAATTATCGAATAATATCCTGAGGAGGCCCTTGGCCATCGATGACATGCTGATCCCGTACTCGTTGAATCTGGCGGGCATTAGCGGCTCCCCCCCTTACGCTGTAATCCACTCCGTCTGGCAACGCGGATAGCCGCATGCGTATGCCTGAGCGAATCGAGCGGCCAACCCTGCCGTACTGCACAAGGAACTCTACATGCACCAAATGATGCTGATTGCCGGTTTTTAAAGGAATGCTCAGAGCCGATTAGCAAATTTTTTATTTACCCTATAAAAGGATACAAGCTGTAACCTATTAACTATTGCCATTAATGCTCCTATTGCTATTAAAACGCTTGGGAATACGAGCACGTTTATGGATCTTGAGGCTGCAGGGAGAACCGCGGATCCAGTGCCCACCCCCCCAGCGAATGCGGCGTTTATGGCCGTCGTGGGATCCTTTCTCCCATGCTTGCCGGCCAGCATGGTTATCATGGGGTAAATCACCGCGTATGGCAAGATGAAGAGCAGGAATAGCGCGTAATTGAACGCAAACATGATGAAGCCCAGCCCCGCGGCAATTATGAATGCATATAGCCATTTCTGCAATTTATGCGATGCTAGCCTGATCATTCCCATGGATACCGCGGCCGCGGCCAGCATGTACTTAGCATAGGGAATCCCACTCATTCTAGCCAGAAATATCGTGTACAGGCCCCCCCAATATGAATGTGGAGGCGGCGAATAGCGCGGTTTCTACGTTGAGGGACGACGCTACGGCTTGCTTCACGTTCGTCTTCCTGGACATAGATGGCAACAACAAGACAGAGGGTAGAAGTAGGAATGGAATGAATGGGGGCAGAAGCAGAAGCAATCCGCTCGCCGCTATGCCGAACGAGGTAAGCGACGAAACGAGCGAGACCGCCTTATCGCCGTGCTTCTCGTAAATCATCGGCGTCGCCAGCGGATCCAAAATGCCAAGCCCGAACATGGCTATTGGCATCGTATATGGATACCAAATAAATAGGAGCGGAGTCATGGCGAGCATAATCTTCTGGGGGGGCCTCCTGAAGCCAAATAGATACCCCCCCACCAAGCCCCCCCCGCCGCCAATGTCCCGTAGTTTAGCGACACCCAGATGCTGGGATCCATCGGCGATGACAACGGCAAGAGCAGTCCGGCTAGGTTGAGCAGCATCCTATACGCCGCTATCACCAACACGTCCCGCCTGGCCCCCCCCACCCTACCGCCACCGCACTCTGGCATTATTATTGATCGCTTCTCCTCTATTCTGTGTCTATATGGAATTATGTCTTGCAGCATTACCTTAACCTCGCTCCTGAAATCCTTGCGCAGCCCGAACATGCCCAGGCTGGGCAGCACCCTGCGTATGGGATTATAGTAATGCTCCTCCTTCTCGGCCCTGGGATTCTGTATGTGGTCTATGGAGACCTCCATGCCAAGCTCAGCTGCGGCGTTCCGCACAATGTGGGCTATCTCGATCACGGAGTGGGCCTCCCTATATTGATGCACGACCCTGTACTCCCCCCTCCTCCTGGGGGGGATGCGTTAACAGCAAGTAAATGGAATCAATGCTATCCTCAAGCGATATGAAGCCCCTAATCTGCTTCCCGCTTCCGTAGACAGTCAATGGATGGCCTATGACGGCTTGAGCGCAGTACCTATTTATCACGGTCCCCCCCACACATCGTCGAAGTCGAACCTGGTGAACAGCCTCTCATCAATTATCTCTGGGGTCCGGGTGCCGTAGACCGGGCCCTGATGTATATCGGTCACGGTGAGCCCCCACAATTTGTTGGCGTACATTAAATTGTAACTATCATATACCTTTGACCAATGATACCAACTGCCGGCCCACCTCGGGACAACTATCTCGTCCTCCCTATCACCTATGATCGCCTTAACCATGGCCGTCTCAGGTATGTCGAAGTTTGGAGTGCCGTACTCCCCCCCAAGAGTGCCCATCTTAAGTATGTGGGTTCGTGGAGATAGATCCCTGGCAGCATACACTATGTTTAAGGTCCCAATTATGTTATTGGTAAACGTATATTTAGCATGGTCTAGATCCATCATAGAGTAAGGAGCGGATTTCTGCTCAGCGAAGTGAACCACGGCATCTGGCTTTTCCTGCATCACCTTCTTGACCACGCCATAATCCGTCACATCGCCCTCTATGAATGAGATATCGACCCCCCCATCACCTCCTTGGCAGCGCGCAGCCGCTCCTCCATGGTTCCTATGGGCAGAGCAGACCAGGAGCCTACCTCCTCCACCCCCCGCGCCTGGTGCTGTAATTATCGACCCCCCCAATCACGTCGTGCCCCCTTGCCGCCAATCTCAAGGCGAGGGGGGGCCAGCCGAGATAACCGTCAATGCCAAATATGACTATCTTCACTGACGATCCATTTCAAGGACTCATTATAAACATTGCTCACCGGAGGAGAGGGGGGGAATACCTCATGATTTCCAACACAATGTTTTAATCCGATTCATTGACGTGGGTTCAATCGCAATGATATACATAACTACTGATAAGCCTCTCTATAGGGCTGGCGACAGCGCGGCTATAAGGGTCAAGGTGTCAAACGAGGAGGACAGGGGAATAACCGTCAATGCCAGGATCACCGCGTCCCTCAATAACGATAGGCTGGTTTCGAGGGAGGAGAGGATCTCATTATTGAGGGGAGAGACCAAGGTTATAGAGACCCAAGTGGACTTGCCGGGGCCAGGCGTCTTGATGGCTAACGCCGATGTGGATTACGATGGGAAGTCAACGACTGACAGCGTCAGGGCATACGTATTGGATGGAGGTAAGCGAATTAGGCTCGCGTTGGTTTATCACATGCATCAACCGCCCTGGTATTTGCCCAATGGGGCTTATTACATGGATTGGGCGTTCAGGTATGTGTCTGATAATTTATTATCGCCGTTCTTCGATGGAGGTCCGTATTTATTTCATGCTAAATTGAACGAGAAATACGGCGAGGTCAAAATAAACGTAAACCTATCGCCCAGCCTACTGCATCAATGGTAGATGCTGTGGAGAGGGGATACGCCTTAATGGATGGCCACGTCTACGGCGTGGATTCAATTCAAGTGAAGAGAGTGGGCGAGGCGCTGGATCTATTCAGGTCGCAAGCCAAGCGGGGCCAAGTTGAGGTGTTGACAAGTCTCTACGCGCATACAATAGCCGGATATCTTGCCGCCACGCATGGAATGGTCGATGTCATTGATGAGGAGGTGAAGGCCGGCATCGACGTCACCAAGAATGTGATTGGAATAGACCCAGTCGGCGTGTGGACCCCCCCCGAGATGGCTTGGGACATGTCATTGTTGGGCATCTACACCGCTGCCGGTCTTCACTACACAGTGTTGTGCGGCAGAAATCACTTCCCGGGGGGGTCCGTCGGCGATAAGGTTCCATCTATGAACCATACGACGTGGACGGCTTCACCGTGTTCTTCAGGGACCAGAGGCTAAGCGATGTGCTGGCGTTTGAGAATAATTTGTTTGATGAGAGGCACGCGGATAGGATGGCCAGGAGGATCCTAATGGAGGCGGCCAGGGCAGATGGGGGGGGAGGATCCCCTAGTGGTGATAGCATTGGATGGGGGGGAGAACTTCATAGCCATGTCGAAGACCCCCGGCTTGGTGGCGGCGGAAATGAACGCATTATACTCCTACCTGGACCTGCTTCAGAGGGATGGCGTGCTGTCCACGATAAGGCTGAGCGAGGCCAGCTCGGCTAAGCGACGGCTCACATTCATACCGACCACGTCGTGGCTGGGGGGGGCTTCTCCAAGTGGAGGGGGGGGAGAGGCCGGAGCACGAGCAGTACTGGATCAAGGCGATAGACTCCTACAGATCCATAGTGGGCGCGGAGGCGGCGCTGGGGGGGCGCCGATTGGGGGGGACCGCCAGGTACGCGCTTTGGCACGCCGTGGATAGCGATTTCTGGTGGAGCGATTTCTGGAGCGGGTACATGATAGACGAGTGGCTGAGGAGGGTTAGGGAGGAGGTGGCTAACTCAATGAGCGGCGTGAGGGCCAGCTTGGAGAGGGAGGTAATTGAAACCCTAGCGAATAGGGAAACCAGCGTGGGAATACGCATAAGTAATGAGACTGGGGGGGCCCCGGTTCGGCTTGACGTGGTTTGCTGTAGGGACGCAGCGACCCACGTGGTGGGGGGGCCGGGCGAGTCCGTAATTAGGGTGACGATTCTCCCCCCCTCCGTGGCGGGGGGGGAGTATAGAATTCCCGTCATCTTATCATCAAAGGGATACGGCTATAGGATCCTCTATCAATTGCTGCTGGTCAGGGCGTTTCCCTGAGAGGACACCGTCACCTCCACCCCCCCGAACCACCACTTGGCCACGGGCTTGCCTGGCGATTTGAATGGACCGTAATCCATGAATACTCGATTCACGGCGGATCGCCGCGCGAACTCCGCAGCTATCCAGCGACCGCCGGGCTTTAGGGAGGAGAGTATTTCGCCGACGGCCCTTTCCCTATCCTTTACTTGATGCATCACGAGAACCGTTATCGCGGCATCGAAGCTAGCCCTCCTGGTCGGAATCATCTCCGCACTGCCGACGGCGACGTCAACCCCCCCTTCTAAACGCCAGCTCAGCCATTTGGGGCAGCACGTCTATGCAGACTACCCTGCTTCCCCCCTCGATTGAAGCATTGAATCAAGGATGCCCGGCCCGCATCCCACGTCCAACACGGAGGAGCCCGGCGGCACTTGTTTTTCCACAATCCTGTGGAGCCCCCCCCTCAATGCCTTGCTTATCAAGGCGGAGTACGCCCAAGCAATGCGGGCCAGCGTCGCCAAGCTACTCATCGCCGGCTCCCCCCCAATTCCTCGCCTATGTATCGCTTGAGTTCCTCCATTAACTCCCTGCTTATCTCAGCTCCCTTCCTGTTCGTGGCCTCTATCATATCCATTATGGTTCCCCCCCGCAACCCCCCCCTTTCCTCGCCCCCCCTCCATATCCCATTTATGGTCACCCCCCCGCCCGGCGTGGCGACGCTCCGCATCAAGCTGGCCGGCTCATAGTCTCTGAGCAACTCCAACGTAGATTCAAGCGTGTCCATGACGAGCATCCACGATATATCGCTGGGAAGCCCTATCAGGACGCCCGCCTCCTGCATGGCATCCATCACCATTGCAATGAAGGCAGGCCCGCTTCCACTTAACGACGTTACGGCATTCATGTATGATTCATCCATTACATAGCACTTGCCCAAGGACTTGAACACGCCGCATGTCTCATTTACGTCATCATCGCTGGCCCTGATCCCCCCCTTTGATATGACGGTCACCCCCCCCTGGACTTGATTATGCCTATGTTGGGCATAGCCCTTATTATCCTGCATGGGATTAAGCCCTCCATTGCTTGTAATGGAACGCCAGCCACCACGGAAATCATCAATTGATCCGGCCCCCCCAGGCTAGGCTTTATCTCCTCCAATACCTCGAATGCTTGCCGGGGCTTCACGGCCAGCACCACCACGTCCGCGTCGGCAGCCGCGGAATTGTCGGTGGTAACCCTTATTGGGACCTGCGCCTTGACCCGCTCCACGCTTTCCGCGCGCTTCACCGTGCCGATAAGATCCTCCGGGGGGGAGCCCCGGCCAATAGGTACCCACGCGCTATCGCGGTTCCGATCCTTCCCATTCCAATAATCGCTACTCGCCTACCCACTGAGTGGGGGGGCACGCGAGGCCCTCTTTAAAAGCTGACACGTCGTATTGAAGCTGTGACTAATCCGGTCGCCATCTACGTTAGGAAGGAAAGAAATTGGTTTTGGTTAGTTTGACGACGGTCCATCCACATGGTGTACTGGAGGAAGAGGACCGCCTTAACTGCAAGTTCATATCATGACCTCCTTCATTGCCCTTAAGGGCTGGGCTTGCCGTTTGCTTTATCGATAAATTAATGATAAAATATTTAAATAATTAACCTTATAGCCCCCCCACCCCATGAAGGTACGCATATCTACCAAGGTATTTGAGCGAGAGAATTCAATAATAACATGGGTTAACAATAGGCCCGTCCTGGTGGCTAAGGTGGAGGGCCGCCTCTACGCCATGGATGCCGTGTGCGCCCACATGGGGGGGTGCGCATTGCTGACCAAGGTGAATGGGTACACAGTTACTTGCCCAGCCCACGAGGCTCAGTACGATATAAGGACGGGGGGCAATTAATAGCTAAGGCCAAGATAAGGCCGGAGGAGGGATGCGAGACGGAGAAGATAACCCCGCCGCTCAAGACTTACCAGGCAAGCGAGACCAGCGATGGATTCATTGAGCTGAAGATGGATTGACCAGTTAATTAACGGGCTCTAACGGCCTGTACCAATTATCCCTCTCATAGCCCACGTAACCTGCCCCCCCCGCTATTGTCTTCTTTATGAACTCTCGGGCCAAGTGGGGAAGGGGAACCCCCCCGGCGGCCGGCATCACCCTCTCCTCGTAAAGCGTTCCCCCCCCAGTCGTTGGCTCCGTAATCCAGGGAGACTTGGCCGAGCCTCGTGCCCGCCGTTAACCAACCGGCCTGTATCCATTTCAATTCGTCCCTGAACACCAATCTGGCGATCGCGACAGTTCTCAGCAGCTCCGTTCCCCCCCCACTGGTACGGAACCTCGCTGGCCAGCTCCGTGTTCTCCGGCTCGAAATTCCAAGCCGTGAATGCCATAATTAAGCCGCGCCGCCTCTGCAGGTCGAGGAGCTTCAATAGGTGCTCCGCCCTCTCCTCGAGCGTCTCCACGTGCCCGTACACCATGGTTGCGCTTATCGGAATTCCCATCTCCATTACTTGATCCATTACATCAAGCCAAGTCCCAGCCGTGCTCTTTATGGGGGGACACTAACCTCCTCACCCTATCGCTTAGAATCTCGGCGCCGCCGCCTGGAACGCTGTCCAAGCCGGCCTCCCGCAGCCTGGACACCAGTTCCTTTATGCTCAAGCCGCTGGTCTTGGCCAACCACTCTATCTCCACCACGCTCAAGCCGTGAATCGCGACCTCCCCCCCCGCGTGGCCTCCTTTATTCCCTTGAATGCCTCCTCGTAGTACTCAAGGGGAATGCTTGGATCCACTCCTCCCTGGAATAGGACCTGCCTTATGCCGTACCTCTCCCAATAATCCTTTATGGAGGCCACGGCATCCCTAACCGCTATCCTATACGAATCCGGGGATCCGGGCTTCCTATAGAACGCGCAGAACTTGCATCCTATCACGCATACGTTGGTGTAATTGAATATCACGTTCACTATGAAGCCCACTCTCCTACCGCTCACGCTATCCGTCACCGCCCGCGCTGCAGCGCCCACCAACCAAAGAGGGGCCCTGTACAACTCCACTACATCCTTTATGGATGCCTTGCCGCTCAATGCATGGGCAATGGCGTCGCCGAATCCCAGCTCATCCGCCGACTTGAGGATGGGATCCATGCCGGGCAAACTCGCAAAATCCACCATCTTCATCATAAACGGAAGACGTGCATTTAAGGATTTCCAGTTAATTAATGTGAAAGCGACACCGATGCAGCAATTATTTATTAGTTCATCTAGTATCAACGATGGAGCAGCAGGCGATCGAGGAGGCGTTGACCAGGAAGTGCGGGGGGGAGGTGGTATACTCCAGGGAGTGGCCGCCGAACCAGGTTAGGGCGAATAAATTCGTCATATACGACGCGTTCGATCCGGGCCGTCCGCCCAGCGTGGATGAGGTGAAGCTGGAGGTGACCGGAGCGGTGGACAGGAGGCTGGAGGTGACCTTAATCGACATGATGACCAAGCTGCCCTGCGTCGACTTGGTGATGGATTTCCACTGCGTGACCGGCTGGAGCGTGAGCAATGTGAAGTGGAGAGGGGGGGTTCAAACAAAATACTTGCTGGGCCTAGCCGGCCCGCGGGGGGCGATTCGCTATGGCGGTGGGGTTGGATGGGTACACCACTAACATGCCGCTGGACGCGTTGACCAGCGAGGAAAGCATAGTCGCGTACGCCATGAATGGAGCCATTCTTCCGAGGAAGCATGGATACCCGCTTCGACTAGTGGTTCCCAGCCGGTACGCCTGGAAGTCGGCGAAGTACCTATCCAAGCTGGTGGTGATGAATGAAGACGAGCAGGGCTACTGGGAAATGCTGGGCTACCACGATAATGGAGATCCATGGCTGGAGGAGAGGTTTAGGGCCAGGGATGCATTGATGATGAGGAGAAGGGTTAGTTTCTAGATGGCCGCCATCAATGGGATGGCCGCCGCCAAGGCCAGCAACACGTCGTACTTACCGCCTCGGCACCCTCAAAAAACGCTGCTCCCTGAACATCAATGCATCCGCCAACTCCCTGGCCCTCATTATGGAGTTAACCATGACTGGGATCAGGAACCTAAGGGAGCTGGAGCCGGAGCCCCTCAGCCTGGTTGCGGTGCGTATGTTCTCGATCTCCCCCCAGCTATTATCGGAACCATGCGAATCGTGAGGTGCAGGGCCAGGGCGAAGTCGGATAAACCGATTCGTTGAAGCAACGCCTCCGCCTCCCTGGGATTCGTGGTGCCCACGATCACGACAACCATGGAGAGCGACGCTACGAGCCTGGCCGTGTTTATGCCAATGAATAAAAGCGATTCCACGCTGGTGGACTTATTAATTATGGCCGTGATCGCGTATAGAACCACTGTAGCCGCTATGATTGGCGATATATATCCCAACAAGGACAAGAACCTCCTGGATCGACCCGAGATCACAGTGAAGGCGGCTATTACCCCCCCCATCGACAATAACATCGATCTATAGCCAAGCAGTAGACCAGCCACTAGGACTCCCAGCATTACCATCTTGCCCCATATGCTTGACCTGTGTAGAACAGTACGCCCGGGGGGGATATACGTTAAGCCCATTATGGCCGACGCAGTGGGTCACCCCAAGGTACCGCTGAACTGCATCTCACAGGCTCAGGCAGCTCGGCCGTCCTTAAAACCATGTACACCTCCGACCTAGACACTAGCCTGCCGCAGCTGAGGGGGGGCTCGAGAACCCCCCCGTTCTCCAGCTCGACAGCCTCATCGACGCCCATGAGAAGCAGGAAATCCACGTCATGCGTGGCAATCACCATGGTGGAATCCAACCCGTTGAGCAGCGCTGCCACCCATTCCTTGTCCCTATACGAAAGGCCAGTGGATGGCTCGTCAAGCAGTATCACGCGGGGACCGTAGGCCGCTACCACGGCCAGGGACAATCGCCTCTGCTCGCCCCCCCAGGATAGGTTGAACGGGTTCTCCCCCCCAGCATACTCGCCCAGCCCGAACGCGTTCAATATATTCATTGCAGCGGTTGCGGCATCCCTCTTGGAGAGTCCCTTTATGCCAATCAATGAATCCATCACTTCCTCCAACGCAGTCGGCATGTAGAACGAGTGGGAGGGGGGGTTCTGCGGCACGTACGCGAGGATTCCCCTTGCCTTGCGGGGATCCATGCCCATTATGAACACGCTGCCCCTGCTCGGCCTTCTGGCCCCCGGCGAGTATCCTCAGCAGCGTGGTCTTGCCGGACCCGCTTCTCCCAATCAACCCTACCGCCCTAGATGGCTCCACGACCCAACTCACGCCCCCCCGTATCACCCACTCGCCCTCGTACCTGAACCAAAGATTCCGCGCCTCAATTGCGTGCAATCTCGCTCACCGTTAATGCAGGCGCGCCTCCCATAGATCTCCAGAGCTTCATGAAGAGGGGGGGAGCGCCCACCTCTCTCGATAGCTCGCTTGACTCGATGGCGTCCCTGGGAGGGCCGCGGAATGTAATGGATCCATTCGCCAGCAATGCAACCTCATCCGCTATTGGGAGGAAGTAGTGATACCTATGCTCGCTCACGATCACTGCCCTCCCCCATTCCTCGTATGTACCAAATTACGCTGAGCAGATTGGACACTCCATCCAAGTCAAGCCACATGGTGGGCTCGTCCAGCAACAACACGTCCGCCCCGCTGGCCAATGCCTTCGCCAAGACCACCCTCTGCTGCTCTCCACCGCTTAACTCAAACGTTGGGCGATCCATTAGATCCAGAATCCCCATTGCACTAATTATGTCTTCATCGACTCCCTCCAACTCGTCTCTGACCGTCAACTCCAATAATTGATTCTCAGGGTTTTGGAGGACTGGGTATACCTTGCCGACGCGAATCGATCCTCTCATTTCCCCCCCCTTCCCAGCAAGTAATCCGGCGATGGCCTTGATTAGGGTCGACTTACCCGCGCCGGACTTACCCACGAGCAATAGGAGGCGGCCGCTCGATAGGCCCAGGTTGATTCCCCCCCGCAGTGTCCATTTATCGGCTCCATTGTACTTAAACCAAAGATCGGTTACCTCAACTCCCATAGCTGTGACCTCAAGTACCTAGCTATGTATTCATAGAGCGGAACCGTTATCGCTATGTAGATAAGCGCCAGGGAGGCGTTGAATATTGATATGACGGGCAATAGAACCTCCACGGAGGTCAGGCATTGAGCGTATGTCGAGCAGGCGTGGGCGAATATCATTAACCAATACGGGGTCACCGCGATGTTGGCCACATCCATCACGGCCACCCTGGATGCAACGGCTACTGCGCTGGCCGCCGCTGTCCTGATCTTGCCTCCATATCCATAAATTGATGCGAATGGAATGAATGTGGCGACTTCGGCTAACCACTTCATAGAGGCCCCCCCACTGGGTCTCCCGTTGCCAGGAATATGGCTATGGCCGTGATGCTGGCTCCAAGCAGTGCATCCCTCCTGCCGCTCAGCAATGCCAATAATAGTAGGGGTACCCCCGACTAAGTCGTACTTAAGGAATGGGGCGAGCGGGAATGGGAACTCTATTCTCAGCAACTCCAGCGAGACCGCGGCTGCGCTCAGCACGGCCAGCAGCGATAGGCGTAGCGGGCTTCTGTGTAAACTTTTTTTATGCCTATGGCCATTTGCTAAACTATTGTTTAAGCCTATTTTTAAGCATTTCCCTGGCAATTCCAGCCGAGCATTGTAATTAATCGATGGGGGGTGAATATAGCTTACTGAAAGTTTTATCAAACTCAGGTAAACAATTATCGTCTGGGTTTATAAATGGGTTGTTCAGAATACTAGATATGACTGGAAAATATATGATATTGATAAACGAGGAAGCAGCGCGAGTGTTGGTGACTGGCCGGGAGCAGGACAAGGAGCTCGCCGGGGGGGTTGGCTGGTCCATCATTGGATCATTCCAGACATGGAGGGAGGCATACGAAAGGGCCAGGGATATCGCCGACGAGCGCGACTACATACTTGAGTGGTACTTAGAGGAAGAGACACCTGTTCCATCTAATTAACGGTAAATCCAACCATTCGATAATTTTAATTTTCAATTGCAATCAAGAGTCTCGAGCCATTCATCACTTAACTCTCTCCCTGTCCACCTTCCTCAACACGTCTATTATCACATTGACGGCCTTCTCCGCCAGCTCCATGGGTAGGTTAAGCGGCGGCGCTATCCTTATGGTGGAGTAGCCAGACGATATGACGGCGACCCCTCTCTTGAAGCTCCCCATGAGTACCTCCTCTATCTCCTTCTTTGCGTACTCCTTTGTCTTCCTATCCCTGACCAGCTCCACGCCTATCATCAAGCCAAGCCCCCTCACGTCACCTATTAGATCTATGGAGTCCATCTCTTCCCTGAACCTGTTTCGTATGAACTCGCCCACCCTGGACGCGTTCTCCAGCAACCCCCCTCATCCTTGATCACGTTTATCACCTCTATCCCTGCAGCCAATGCCACGGGGGGGTTCCCGCCGAACGTGTTGGCATGTGATCCCTTGGGGGGGAGATCCATCACCTTGCTCCTCCCTATTATGGCGCCGAGAGGCAGCCCCGCGGCTATCGCCTTGGCCGTGGCTATCAAGTCGGGCTCCACTCCCCAATGCTCTATCGCCATCCACTTACCGGTCCTGCCGAAGCCGGCCTGCACCTCATCATCTACGAGGAGAAAACCATGCTTATCCGCCAAGCTCCTCAGCTTGGGGGGGAAGAAGTTCCTCGGGGGGAACCACGTAGCCCCCCCCTCTCCCTGGATGGGCTCAAAGAATACGGCCGCGACCTCGCTTGGATCTACCAGTTTTCCGAATATCCAATCCTCCATATACCCTATCACTGCATCTCCGCACGCCGCCTCATCCAGGTTACCGAAGGGGCACCTGTAGGGGTATGGATACGGCACGTGGATCACGTTGGGCGTGATCGGATTGAAGCCCCCCCGCCTCTGGACGGGCTTGCTGGCGGTGAGGGACATGGAGCCGTAGGTCCTGCCGTGGAAGGCGCCCAGGAACGCTATGACGTACGGTCTCTGGTTCTGGAAGTGCCCTCTACTTATTTTTAGCGAGCCCTCTATGGACTCGGTGCCCGAGTTCGTGTAGAACACCCTCTTCTCCCCCCCGCTTATCGGGGGGGTTATTCCAATCAACTCCTCCGCGTGCTTTACGGCAACGTCGTAATAGAAATCCGTCAAGCTGTAGTGGGTGAACAACTCGCTCTGCTCCTTTATTGCCTTAACTATCCTGGGGTGACTGTGGCCTACGCCCATCACGGCTATGCCGGCATTCATATCTATGTATAGATTGCCATCCACGTCCTCCACCACTGGGCCGTAGCCAGCCCTAATCACCAGGGGGTACCATCGACCGAATGACTGCATTATGAGCTTCTCGTCTCGTTTAACCACATCAAGGGCTTTGGGACCCGGGGGTTCTACCTTTATCTTAGGGACATCCTTCGGATCTATGGGCCAATGCCACATTGACATAGTTGACGGAGATGGGGGCCATTTATAAATAATACTCCAAGCCAATCCTTTCAGCTAAAGTAAATAAGTAATGAATATAACCCTATAGTTAACCATCAACTAGCAGAGCGAAGCAAGAAACGCATTTCCAGAACGGGCTCGATGATTTAATATTATTGATGACTTAACGCACTGCCCCCCCAATTGCGGGGGGGATCGGACTCGCAATCCCATCATCGATCACATCCAGATGGATTGGGCTGCACCAGATAGAAGGGAGAGGGGGGGAAGTAACCGGATTGCGGCTCCACGTAAATCAAGTAATTGGTAACATAATATACAGGGGGGGAGAAACAAGTACCATTCCTACCCATAACGATTATCGATAAGTCATATGCTGTGGCCACATCATGCATGCTGCCCGCTGATACACCTACATTTAACTCCGGTAAATAGCTCGGCATACTGAAACCGGATGGTCCATCTGACATAGCCATTACTATCGCGCCCACCGGAATGCTTATGCTGAAATAATTGGTGTACTTTGCATTCTCTATTATATCGCCTGTGTTCTCAGCTAAATTGTTAACCGTAGGGCTTAGCTGTACCTTTTTTAGTGCGTTTATGGAACTGCCATTTATGTCATGGAACGCCGTCGATATGATGTATCCCCCCCAGCCCGAATCGCCAGTGGAGTAGGTAGCCTCGAATTGATGAGTCTTAGTATTATTAAATGGAGCAAACCACACTAGCGTGATATTGCCCATCTTGAGAAACGGCAGAAATCCAATTTGTAGGGTGTAATTAACCAGGTAACCGATGCCGATCAAATCGATAGTGGTGAAACCAGGAGAGATGCTTGTGACTTGGCTTAAATTGCTATTGAAATAACCACAATAATTGCCCACCGAGCCCCACATGCATACATAATCCAACAATACCACTTCGTTGTGGCTAGACCATATGGTGAACCCAGACCCGCTTGTTTCTATTCCTATTTTACCCAACCTAATCGGAGCAGCAAATGATACCGCAAAGCTCAAATCATAGGAGGTCTCGGAACCCACGGTTATGTATGGATATTCCTCAACCAATTCAATGTGTTTTAGTTGAGCCGGGGGGGTGAAATAGACGCCCATTATTGGGGGGGCCGGCATTGTTCCATTGAACATTATGTTCCCCCTATACCATTCAATACATGCATCGAACAAGGTAAACCACGGGCAAGCTGAGACCCCCCTGTCTTGGGGGGGGCTGGGCAACGCATGATACTGTGAAGGACGCGGCGGAGCCATTGGCCACAGCCACGGAGCTCGGATTTATTACGCACTCCTTACCGGGCGGGTCCTTAGTTACCACGGCGCTCAATTCATCTCGGAATCCCCCCCCAGCCTCACCACGGAATCCGCGACGCTGCCATTGCCCGAGACGGAGGCCACGGAGCTCATTACCTCCCATCCAGCCCCCCCATAGGGATCAGATACATTCACCCTGGCAGAGAATGGATTATCGGGAGGGGACTCAACCAGCCAACACATCAATGACCCGGTGTAATTCCCGCCTTGGGGGGGCGCCTCGGTTGATACAGCGAAGCCGTGGAACTGGTACTCCACAGATGCTAATTGAACTGCGGCGAGCTGAGGCTGAAGCCCGCCCTCCCCGCCGGAGCCTGGTTCAACAGTCTCTGAGCCGTTGCTCAGCACGGTGGGGGGGTTCCCCATATGGTCACCACGCTGCCGTTAACATCGCACTCCAGCGATACCTGCGGCATCGCGTAGTAAATGTTAAGGCTCCCCACCTCGTAGAGGGGGGGGCATCGAGCACCAGCGGACCGGTCACGGAGACGGACAGCGTTACATTGGATTGACCGCTGGCCAGAACTCCCCTATTCATGCCGATGCCAAGCTCCAAACCGTTCAATCTAGCCTCCACTCCCACGGGGGGAGGCCACGAACCAGTAACCCATCACGGTCCCCCCAAGGGGGGAGGCGAGGTGAAGTTGAAGTACTCCGTCCAGTACCGCGGCTGGGAGCTCCAGCCATTGGTTTATTTATGTGGGGGGATGCGGGAGGTTATCGGGCCTAGCGGTATGGATGCGACGGGGACTCGGGGACACTTGGGAAGGCTTGGATATGCTGAGCATATGCGGGTCAAGTTCATGGTGAGCCCCCCCATGTCTATCATAGCCGCCGCCGTGTAGTTAACCTGGACCTGGACCTCCGATCCCTCCGCCAGCGATGGTATTATGGGTATGGTCACTAGATCCAGGGGAGAGAAGGCAGTATCGCTCGCATTGCTTATGGTACTTAACAGCACCACGAGGGAGGGACCCGCCGTCGATCCATAGCCCAGCTCCTCATCCAGCTCCTCGGCGTAGGGCAAGTAACTGGACGAATTGATGATTATGGTGCTCCCATTACCTCCCCCCCACTCCCCACGTCGACGAAGCCGCCGGGAGCTGGGCCCACGGCAAATGCGTAGAGGCTGGCGTTGGTGATGGGAAGCGATAGGTTGTAGTACTTATCTACACCGTTAACCTGCATCGATATTGAGGGGGGGAATACTGGAGGATCTACGTGATCCAAGCCATTCACAAGCCTTGATAGGAGAGTCGGCTTCACGTAGCGGACCACGTAATTGGGGGGGCCGTAATAGATGAATACGACGCGGGGGGGCTGCGATTCGAGGTATAATGAAATGCCCAGCAATACTATTATGGATATCATTACAAAAAGCTTTATTAATAATAAATTATTCATCAATAGTAAGCTCTAGTACTTGTTTATATTCTTTCTCTCATACCGCCGCCAGGGACCCCCCCTCCGCGAGGGCGTTAGTTTGCTGCAGACCAATTTTGAAAGCATGCCCTAATGCTTTCACGCCTCATAGATCAACTCCACGCATTCCTCCCAATCCCATGATCCGTGGCTTGGTTTCAGGAAAAAGCCGATCCACGCGTGATCCATAATCGCTGCAATAGGTCTAGGCGTAATTAAACGCACCTCCCAACTAGGTCGCGCGCACTAGCACATGATCTCCTCAGCTCCGCCGCCTTGGCTTCAGGTGACGAGTCGTACGTGAACGTCCAGAGCCCCCCCCACTCACGCCCGCGGCGTACTTCATCTTACCCGCGTCCCTGAGCATTGGGTAGAACTCGACGTGTAGGTGGAAGGACTCGTGGAACTTGACCGGGGGGGCCTGGTGAACAGCCATCACGTACGGCATGTCCCTGCCCAGCACGGAGTCCAGCATGTAGGTGGAGGCCCTGAGGGAGTCCGCCATCAACCTCACCTCGTCATCGGTTAGCTGCGTCAGCTTCTGGACGTGCCTCCTTGGAATTACGTGAATCTCGTAGGGCCACATGGAGTAGTACGGCTTTATTATCGCGAATCCATCATTTATGTAAATCAATCGCTCGCTCCCCCCCGCCTCTGCTTTCAACTCATCGCACAGCATGCAGGAGCCGCGCCTCTTCATGTACCTCCTCATGTTCCTCGCCTCCAGCCTAACGCGGAGCGGAACGTAGGGGAGCGCGTATATCTGGCTGTGGGGGGGGTGGGTCAACGATACCCCCCCTATCTCCCTGCCTTATTCCTGAAGAAGTAGACGTATTTCACGAAGCCTTGACCCTCCATATCGGACACCTCCCTCCTCACCCCCCCAAGAAGCACGTTAGTCAATTCATCTAGGCTCATCAAGTGCAGATCAATTAAAGAGTGGTTAGGGGGGACTCCACGACCACCTTACAATACCCAAAAGACCTGCGGGACTTGAATCCAGGGGGGGTTCTCGAGTTGCGTGGAGGGCTGGGGGGGACAAGCATTGGATACCTATTGGGCAATATTAGATAAGACCAACCGATGCCCGTCTCCTCATTGCCTGGATCGAAGGGGGGGCACGCGGAGGAGGGCTGCCATGGCCTCGATTCCCTCACCGTGGATATCATTATCCACTCCCCCCCTATCAATGGATTGAACCTCAACTCCATTCCCATAAAACCGATTAACCACGAACCCGTATTAATCTTTCACGATGGCACCTCACGCCTCCATAATGGTAATGGCAAGCCCGAGGCCGTGATAAATGAGGGGGGGACAAGCCTCGCCCTTCCAGGGTGAGCGGGAGGCCAGCCAGGCCTACTTTCTGTTTAATCAATCATAGCCTCATAAATTATTATTTATAAATGGAGCGAGATTCATCTCAATACATGAAGTCGCGAGCGCCGGGCAGGGTGGACTTATTTAATACCCACCAGGACTATAAGGGCTTGCCAGTAGTGCCCGCCGCCATTAATTTGAGGACCGAGGTGGAGGGGGGCGGGAGGCGCCCGGCCGCGTCAAGGTCGAGTCGATGGATTTGGGGGGGGAGCGGGATGAGGTTGACGCCGACAGCGAGTTCACGGGGGGGCGGTGGAGCGATTACGTGATAGCTGCGCTGAGGGCAATGAGGAGGCGGGGGGGGCATGCGGGTGGGAGGCGCGGAGCTAATAGTAAGGAGCGGGATTCCAATGGGGGGGGCTGGCCTGGGCAGCAGTTCGGCCTTGCTTGTGGCCATAATCAAGTGGTTCGGTGCCTCGCTTGGCGCAGGGCTGACCCGGGGGGGGAGCTGGCCGAGCTGGCGTTTGAGGCGGAGAACGCGGAGCTGGGCATTCCCTGTGGGAGGCTGGATCAATACGCGTCGGCCTTTGGGGGGGATTAATAGCGTTGGAGACCAGGCCGCCCTACTCCGTCGAGGAGTTAGGGGGGGTTAAGGACTTGAGCCTAGCCGTTGTGGACTCCGGGGGGGTCAAGCATAGGACCTCTAATATCCATTCGGAGAGGCAGAGGGAGTTGAGGGGGGGGCATTGAGGGCATTGGGGGGGGAGGCAATGGGCCGTAACCTAGATTTCCCATTGGATCGAGTGGATTGGGACTGGATTGGGAGGGAGGCGGTGGAGTATTTGGACTCGCTGAGCGATGTTCAGCGGCGGAGGATTGAGTTCACGATAAGGATGAATCAATCCACCAAGGCCGTTCTTGTTGAGTTGAGGAAGCCCAAGCCATCGCCGAGGATAGTTGGGAGGGCCATGAACGAGCAGCACGAGATGTTGAGGGACCTATACGACGTAAGCATTCCAGAGATAGAGGCTATACGAAATAAGTTAATTGACTTGGGGGGGCTAGGGCTAAGCTGAGCGGGGGGGCAGGCATGGGGGGGGAAGCGTGGTGGCCCTATTCGAGGACGCCGCCGCTGCCGCGCGGGCTGTGGAGGGGGGGTGGGCAGTAGGTCTTGGGTCGTCTCAGTAGAGCCTGGAGCCGATGTGATCCCCCCCTAAGCCTTGCCGTTTGCTATGGGTCGAGCCCTCTCTTCACGTGTCGCATCGCCCGCGTACTTCATGGCAGGGCAACCAGTATCGGCATTTACCTGGGAATCAATAGAGGCGTGCTTTGATCAAGAATGCCGCCAATATAGTTAATGGGTTTTTGTCTCAGTTTGATCTTGCTGCAATAATATAATGCACTTGAACTGGGCGCATGTTTTCTTGGCCCGGGCGGAGCTTTTAAGTCGCCTAAGGAGGAGCGAGGATCTTGTATATGGGATCTATTAAGCTATACTTGGCGTTTTCTTTCCTGGCTATCTTTGCATCAACTAAGTGCTTTAACGCGTTGTTAAACACCGCATCTCTAATTTCCTTCCCTCCGAAACTCTCGGTGAGCCTCTTTAAGTCCTTCCAACCTATTTCCTCAACTAAGGCTAAGGCCCTAATTATGAGCCTCTGGGTCTCGCTTAGCTGCTTTAATTCTTCTTTGATTAAGTTTTTTGCAATGTTCAACACCAATTCCTTGGCTCTCTCGTGAGAATACCCTAGTCTCCTAAAGTTACCGTAATACGTTAACCAGCCTTGGATTCCTCTATATGTTCTCACTGCGTCCTCTATTTCGGATTCTGAGACGTCGAAACCACAAAGTCTTGATCCCGTCCTTAGAAATTCCTTACTGAGCTCCGCGTTGAACGGCTTGACTTCTATCTCAACTATTGGCCTGCCTTTGAAAGAATTCCCCACCTTTTTTCCTCTCCCTTCCCCTGTCAATGTCTTCGATAGTCCTATCATTGACCCGGAAAAAGCAAATCTTACCTGGGAGTTATTATAGGAGTTTGAAAGTAAGGATATAAACCATGGAGTCACTATGTTCTGGGCTTCATCTATTAGGATGACTGCATCGCCTAGCCTATTGAGGAGACTTTGTATCCCGTTTACTGGCTTCTTCTCAATTTCAACTCGTACTACCCTTAGGTCGATTTCTACCTTTAATTGAGTTGAATTTACCATCAAGCTCCCCAATTCTTTTAGACTCCTAATCCCTGAGGCATCGATGTAGATTCCGTTAATTTCTTTGCTCACTATTTTTAGTATGGAGGTTTTTCCAGTCCTCTTAGGGCCTATTATTAGGGGCCAGAGTTTCCCTTCAATTAGTTTTTCTACTTCATTTATCACATCGTCATTATCAAAGAAGTCCCTCCTATCCGTCTTAGGATACGGGTCAAATATTTCACAAGTAGCCATATTAGTAACTAATAGGGCTATTTTTATAAGGATTTCATTTGGAAGCAGGGCGAATTCGACGTTATATTCATGTTGCATGCATTTTCCTCTGCGATGTTTCAGTGGAAAAATAGCTATATTAGTAACTAATAGGGCTACCGGCAACGGAAAAACGGTCAAATTGCATTCGTGTAATGAGGAATGAGACTAGGGTCTCAGGTCTCCGTCCCAGTACTCATACATTGCACCTCGCAGAAGTAATTCGTATGAGGCGCTCATCGCATTGATTTCGGCCAGCCTGCTCCTCAGATATCTAGTGAAGTATGAAAGCGCTGCCTTATCGATTGAGAAGCCAGGCTGATTCTCGTATTTAACCGCCTTAAGAACCAAGCCATGTGGTTGATGGGGGGGAGGCATTGGGATGTTTTCCTCTGTATCTATTGTTCTCCGCAAGAAATCTACGCCCAGCACGCCCCCTTCCAGCCATTAATATGGCATGCATTATCTTCCTAAGCATCTTATTACGGAAGCCGCGGCCCTTGAATTCCACACTGATAATCCCGTTAAACTCCTCCACATTTATCTCATGCATTTCAACAATGGTGGGACTGCCATCCCTAATCATGTAATTCCGAAGATCGTGCCTGCCGACGAATGCGGCCGCGGCCCTTCTCATCAACTCCAGGTCCT
>BBBF01000006.1 GCA_001315925.1 Thermocladium modestius JCM 10088
TCTTAACCTCCACGCCGTGGTAAGCACAATATTTTTGTATTATACTCAACTACCTCAAACACCTCCATACCGTACTCCCGAGCCTTCAACTCAATAGCATCCATTAGTTCACGATAAGACCACAAATTCACAGTGAACTTGCTACCCCTCTCCTGCGCGATGTTATAGGGGGGGTAACCGGAATAGATCGTTGATACTCCCCCCCGCTCATGTAGAGTTCTGACCAAGTGTGATGCTAGGTTTCTGTACAGGTGTAGGAGACGTCCATACAGCTTCTTTAACAACCTCCTCTTCTCCCTTAATAACTCTTCATCAATTTGTGGAGACTCCGTCCGTTAGGGCGGGGGGGGTAGTTTACCAATAATTGGATTTGGATAAAGTATTTATATCGGATTAAGCTAATTACCTAATGTCCATTAGTCTCGGTAACCCCCCCGGCGGCGTGGTCCAGGTATTGGGTAATTACCCCGCTTTACCGCCCATCCAGGTGAACGTTGATAGGGAGTTTGGTAATGTGTTGATAATCCTCAGCGATAGGCCACCCGTTAAGTCTGAGGAGGGTTTGGCCCTTGTCACCGTTGGTGTTGATGAGGAGGATAAGCTGGTGTACATAAGTATCGAGCCCGAGGATAAGGACCTAGCTCGCTTCATAAGTAGGGTTAGGGCAGGGCCTCCCGTGTAAGTGGTCTCAATGTATAATTACCTTGACTTAGACTTCGAAATAATCTCAATAAAGCCCATGGTAATTAAGGCCTTAGTCGATGATGAGGAGTTAACTATCACAGCACTGCCTGTGGTGTTTAAGGTCCTCAAGTATGAGAATAACTACTCAATATGGGTAAACATGATAGTATCAACGAAGACCAACAAGCCAAGGCCAGGCCCTCAATGTAACCCAACCGTTATAATGGTCGACCCGCCAAGGCCGAGAATAAAGTAATTAGTGATGGTGTCTTAAGGCTTAAGTTAAGCGACGGTGGTGAGAAGGAGGTCATAATCAAACCAACGAACATATCCTTCTACCCAGACTATAGGGACCAATTCGGCTCACCATGCATAGTACTCAATTGGTCAGTATTCTGGCGATGAAATGAATGTGTGAATTAACGTTTCATGCAAAACAGAGATTGCGATTAAGGATTTATGAACTTAAATCCAGTGGGGGGGTCTGTATTGACGACTTCGAGCAGGAAATCATAAAGGCAATAGAGCATGCATGCAATGGAGAGTACGTAAAGGTTCGTAACGATCAGCATATATTATGCATGCCTATCAATAAATGTGGTAATGTTATGGTTATCATTATCTACACATCCATTAAGTATAATGGCAAAAAGACAAAGATCATCACCGTAATACCTACCACAAAGGACAAAACCATAAAGCAATACTGCAACTAATTACCAAGTAATAATCCAAGTAAGTATAGATCAAGGCGCAACATAATGATAAAGCTACACCACACTACCAACCCCCCCATCCACCAAGCCTATTCTCTTCACTTCCAGTGCGGTTATGAAGCTTTCAGCATGTGCGGTGGTAGTTTCCCTTCCTTCTTCAACTTTAGAAGGGAGAAGAACGATGGCCAAGCCTCATTGTTTTTCTCTTTTTAGGTTTACTTTCCCTTCATGGAAGAATTGCTGCCCCCCCCTCTCGTAGTTTAGTTCGTTAAATAGCTTAGCACGTATGTACGCTTTTTAACAGCCGCTCGTTTTGATTGTTGCTGGAGGAGAGTTGAACATTAAACATTAACCGTAGCACCCGCATGCAAGCGCGATGCTTTTGCTTCCCGGGAATGACGTTGGAAGTAGGATGTGTCCCCCCCAAGCATCAACCCCCCCGACAAAGGGCCAGTTGGCTATAACATCGGTCACGGGGGGGCAATCATCCAACGCGTACCCGCCGTGAGTCACGGTGTAAGCCGCGGCGGTTCCAACCCCGTTAACCACGCCCGGCGCATCCGAGGTGCAGTCAGCCCACCTAGCGCCATTCCATGAGCCACCATCCGGCACGGCGCCCACCACCTCGTTGCCGTAATCCACGTAGAACCAACCGGCCGCGGTCGTGTTCACGACTAAGGCTCCCCCCCCACGTACCAAAGCGCCTCGTAGGAGTCCTCGGAGGGATATATCGTAATGGTGCTTCCCTGGGGCCCAGGCACGCTTGCCCTATACAGCTTAATCACGACCAAGCCCAGCCCCCCCTCAGCGCCGGACTTGTTGGAGTACACGCGGCTCAGAACTGCTGTCTTGAATGGGTGTTCAGTCTCGTAGAATAGCTTATCCCCCCCGCTGCTGCCCACCAGGTACACGGCGACCCAGCCCCCCCGCCAACCATCACCACCGAGTAGTTATATGGGTAGCCCGGCGGCAATTGGAAAGCCACCAATTCCCGCCCCGGGATGTTCCTCACCAGGGAGCTGGGCACCTGAGTTAATCGCAGCTGCGTTGTTAATTGCCGCGGCTCTATGTTGAATAGCGAGGTGAGGCTGGGCCCGGTGGCGTTGTAGGGCGTGTACACGACCGTGGGCGTCGTCGACGGATGCACTGATCTGGGGGGGTTCATTTCTACATAGACTGCGAGGACCGTGGAGATTATGATTACCCCCCCTACCGCGATGGCCAGCACTATAACGATGATTCCCGCCACGCCCCGCGCGCAGCGATGAGGCGCGTGCATGGCTCTTTCCTCTTTCATAGCTACCCTACGACCTGAACGTTTTTTAAATATCGTAGAAAGTCTGTTTAACAAACCTGTTAATTCACTATGATATTTAATAATATATTGTAAAGGGAAAGTCTATGATGCATTATAAAGCCCGGCGGCGATTATGGATTAAACAGGCCTTGGGCGTCACGGCTCGTACTCGGCCGCCATCCAGTGCCCCCCCTCCATATCGCGGACCCAATGCTGGGTTGCCTCCTAGAGAACTCCCTAATCACCACGTCCGCCTCCGCCTCCGCGTCCCTCCAGTCCTTAACCACCTCGACGCCGCGTTTACGGTACGCCTCCGCCAGCAAGTACCCTCTAGTCCTATCAAGCCCCCCCTCCAAGCCCCCCCTCTCCGTCACCACGACCTTATTCTCCTCGGCCCACTTGAAGGCATAGTCCTGGTACGCGTAGAGGTTCGAATCCACCAGCACCGTCTTCCCAGAGTACGGCGTGAACGCCGGTTGCCTCTCCTCAGGCACGGCCCACACCCCCCCCTCCTCTCTCCCGCCCTCCTCGCCGAGCCTCACCTCGACGCCTAGCCTGGCCAGCTCCGCCTCGTAGAACCTCAGGAGGGGGAGGAACTCCTCCCGCTTCCATGGATCCATCAACCAATTCAACTGGCCGCCCAACGCTTCCCCCCCCTCTCCAGCAGCGTGACCTTGAACCCCCCCTCTCTGCGAGGGTCCTCGCCGCCTCCATTCCCATCAACCCCCCCCGCCCACCACCGTGGCGCGCCCGCTCCCAGGCCTTAACGGGATCAACTCCCACCCCCCCCAGCTCCGGATTAACGTCGCACCTGACCTCCCGGGACGCGAAGCCCCCCCTGCAGGACTGGTTGCACCTAATGCAGGGCCTGAACGGTTTCCCCGCCCACCGCCTTGGGGAGCCACTCGGGGTCTGCCAGCAATTGCCTCCCCCCCCAACACCACCGCGTCCGCCACGCGCAGCACCTCCTCCGCGTCCCCCCCAGCGTCACCACGCTGCCCACGAGCAGGAGCGGGAGCCCGCCCGCTCCCACCTCCCTCGCCAAATCCACGAAGGCCGGCCTCCTCCAGTAGAAGGGCATGGAGGACCCCGAGAGGCCCATCCCTCCCAGCCGACAAGTGGACGTAGTCCAGCATCCCAGCCACCCTCCCTATTATGGTTGAGACGTCCCTGGGCGAGAGCCCGTTGGGGGTCGAACTCGGAGGCGCTTATCCTGAGCCCCCCCACGGGGAGGCTCGTTCTCCTCCTCACCTCGCCCAGCACCTCCTCGAGAAACGCAACCCCCCCGTCCCCCCCGTACCTATCCCTCCTCCTGTTCACGGCGGGGGAGAGGAATTGAGCTATTAAGTAGCCGTGCGCCCCCCCATGTATCTCAACCCCCCCATCAAAACCAGCCCTCTCCGCCCTCTCCGCTGCATCCCCCCCGAACTCCCTAACCACCCTCCGTATGTCCTCCTCCCCCCCCATCTCCCTCACGGGCCCCCCAGGAGGGGGGGCTGGGGATGGAGCTATGGGCTCGTTCCCCCCCCAAATCAAGCTGGGCCTCGTCTTCCTGCCGGCGTGCACCAGCTGCACGAATATCTTGGACCCCCCCCTGGAGTGAATCGCATCGGTTAACCTGAAGAACTTCGGCACTACCTCGTCGCTGTACAGCCCCCCCAACTCGTTGGGCGACCCCCCCCTGGAGTCCACGGCGTCCACGTAAGTGTACTCCGTTATTATGAGTCCGGCGGACGCCGTCCTCCTAGCCATGTACGCTATATGCTCATCCGTGGGATAACCCCCCCCGGGCGCCGCCAGGTTGCTTATCATTGGGGGGGCCATGACTACCCTATTCCTAAGCTTCACGTCCCTTATGTAGAAGGGCTCAAGCAGCTTCACGGGCCGCCTTGGCGGTTTCAGCAGAAAAACATTGCTCCACAGTGTGCGGCCCCCCCAGCTCCCTGGGAGGACCCCCCCAAGCTTGTGGTGAATTGAGATGGCAACTTGCGGGCAGCTTTTTGAAGTGAAAGTAATCCATTCCTTGTCAGTGTGTACTTGAGAATTTCTTAGATAGATGATTCACGATTTAGCCGGCTGAGGGGGGGAAGCAAGTTCAGCCCCTTCCCGCCGGTCCACGCAATGGGATTTAACATTCCTGGTGCCATGAGTGCTAATAATTATTATTTTATTAATTATGCGCATCTATAACTCAGTCCCAAGTCTAGGCATCTGGATCTCACAGTAACATAGATTTGGTACTTGCTGCCCGAAATTGCTGGCATTACTGTCTTATCTTACTGTATACGTGAGGGATTGAAAAATTATTGCCTCTTTATCCGCCGGTCTCTGTATTACTATTGTTCGATGCTTTGGTAAGGATGGGGGGGTAAGGAATGCCCAGCCGAGTTCCTGGGCAATGTTTAATTAACTCCCCCCCTCGCCTCGACTTCCATGAA
Source organism: Thermocladium modestius JCM 10088 (assembly GCA_001315925.1). Classification (GTDB taxonomy): domain Archaea; phylum Thermoproteota; class Thermoprotei; order Thermoproteales; family Thermocladiaceae; genus Thermocladium; species Thermocladium modestius. Next base: position 5,136 of record BBBF01000006.1, read on the forward strand.
GTTGCTCTCCTTCGTGAAGGACGGAATACCGAGGGTGGGGGGCCCTCGTGGCGGGCGGTGTGCTGGACCTGCCCCCCCTCGCCTACTCCAGCATCCACGGGACGGAGGCTGCCCCCCCGGATTTTCTCTACTCCATGCGGCGATTGGCGGAGCTTGGGGATCCCGCGGTGGGCGTGGTAAGGGAATTAATAGATAGGGGCCGCTCGGATTCCGATCTATTGCTGGATCCATCCTCCATAAAGTGGCTCCCCCCCAATACCGGACCCGGAGAAGATCCTATGCGTGGCCGTGAATTACAAGGCGCACGGCGAGGAGACAAAGCACGCGCCGCCCGAGAAGCCCTACTTCTTCCCCCCCAAGTTCAGGAACGCCTTGATAGGGAATGGGGACCCAATACTCAAGCCCCCCCGCGTCTCCTACAGGGTGGACTGGGAGGTGGAGCTTGGGGTAGTGATCGGTAGGAGGGGGAAGTACGTGGACGAGAAGGAGGCGCTCAACCACGTCTTCGGGTACACCGTGGTGAACGACGTATCCATGAGGGATTGGCAGTTCCCGCCCGGCTGGCCCGAGAAGCTCAATGCCTTTGGCCAGAACTGGATCTGGGGGGGCAAGAGCATGGACTCCGCCACCCCCCCCATGGGCCCCCCGTAATAGCGACCCCCCCGGACGAGGTGGGCGATCCAGGCAACCTCAAGTTAACCCTCAAGGTGAACGGCGAGACCCAGCAGGAGGGCAATACGGGGGGGGCATGATATTCGGCGTGCCCCAGTTAATCCACTGGGCCAGCCAGGGATTAACGCTGAGGCCCGGCGACGTAATATCAACAGGCACTCCCCCCCAGGGGGGGTGGGCGAGGCCAAGGGCAAGTACTTGAAGAATGGGGGGGACACGGTGGAGGCCGAGGTCGAGAAGGTGGGCAAGCTGGTCAACCCCGTAAAGGATGAATGAGCAGCATGGGGGGGAGGGAGCAACCTCATGCCTTCCAGGCCGCCGACCAACGGGCGTGAAACCGGGAGGCCCCTCCCTGAAAGGGCTCCATTCCAGTGATGGCGTTTCATGGGTTGGGCCCCCCCCACGTTGCGGCTAGGAATACTCGACGTCTAGGCAGTAATGCTTATATCGGGCTCCTCGCCTAAATCGCACGGCTAGGCATCCGGTACCATCCCCGCTTAAAACCATGAGCGTGAAGGACGTGGATGAGGCACAGCCGGAGGGCAGGCTAGAGTTCAAGGATTACCTCCTGACCTACGTCTTTGCCTTCAACTTCGGCGCCACCGCCCTCGGGCGCGGTCGGGGGGGTGGAGCCACGACGTGCTTGATCGCATGGTGGATGGTTTGAGGAAAAGAACGTGGAGCCCCTTCAACCTTGACATAAATGACATCGATGCGAGCTACGCGGTGAAGAAGTTGGTTGAGAGATATATTGAGCCGGAGGAGGAGCTTGGCTTCATAACCATCCAGCGGCGGTGGAAGTCGGTGATGCCCCCGCTCCGCGTGACGCTGCGGCCCAAACGGAAAGCCAATGAAGAAGCCCCCCTCCCCCAGCCTCGATCCAGGCAGGGAGCCGATGCGGGCGGTGCCCGTCCTCACCATCCATGAAAGCGGCGTCGCCTACATAGCGCTCTTCATGGGCAACGCGGGGGGGCAATGCTCGGCGGAGGACTTGATGGACTTCGTGGAATCGTTTGAGGAGTTGAGGGTGGGCGTGGAGTTAAGCGAGGAGTACAGGAATGCCCTGTCTCAAGCCAGCCACGCGCTGGGCATGGCTTGCCTAGATGACTTCCCATGCGATGCGTCGCGCATGGGAGGCAAGAGGTGGCGGTGCTCCGTTTACTTCCCTCCAAGCGGTTGCCTCAATGACTTGCTGTTGTTCGGGAGGGGGGGGAGTGCAGCTTGAGGGAGGTGTTCTCGATCCTCGCGTTGACGGCTTACCACAAGGCCTACGTGGATTATTGGAGGGACGCGGGGGGGTGGAGGAGTATGAGTTCCTCAGGTTCATAAGCGGCGCCGGCTTCATACCGTACGTGTTGATACACGCGTTGGTGGATGGGGGACGACGTGTTCGAGGAGGTGGTGAAGAGGTTTCCAAGGCAGGTCTTCGGCATAGTCTCCCACAAGAAGGAGGGCTATAGAACCAGGAAGAGCGAGCGGGTGGCCAACTCGCTCGTGGACATATATGAGTCCAAGGAGGGCAGCCAATTCGTGGGCGGCATGGTGTCCCTATTCATGGGCTCCAGCAGGGCCTGGACGGGCGGAGCGACAGCGGGCGGCATCGACTCCCCCCCTCTTTTGAGGAAGGCGGCGAAGGACGCGGATGACTTCGGCTTGTTGATAGGGGGGGTGCGGCTGCTTCTCCACCTCTTCGATTACGAGTTGAGCAGGGTGTTGGACGGCGGGAGCGCGGGCGATTTGTTCAGGGTGGAGAGGAGGGTGGCTAAGGGGGGGATGGAGGACGTGCATGAGGTCAGGCACCAGGTATACTCCAGGTCGAGCCACTGGTGGTGGCTAGCCATGGAGAGGCTCAGGGTTGATAGCGCGTACGAGGCCGTGATGGAGAAGCTGGAGAGGGTTAACTTCCTCGTAGTCAATGAGGACTCGCGGCAGGTGAACCTAACCATGCTGGTCCTTAGCATTATGTCTGCAGTGATCAGCGCCATACTGGTGGCGGAGGCTTTCCTGCCCCAGCAATGGCGGACGTTGGGCGCCTTCATAATCGCCGTAATACTCTCCATAATATTGGCCAAGCTATCGGCGATCATGAATCGCCTCTCCAACCGCGGCCGTCGAGCGCGGTATCTACGGTAAAATCAATTTTTTCCCCCCCGCTCCTCGGCGATCATCGCTTCATTGAAGAAATCACCCGGGCATGCCTTATCGACTGGGCATTGCCGCTTTGCGCTCCAGTCCAATAAAGCAGTGGAACAGGTGTTTTAGCCGCTCCTAATAGGGGGGGCGAGGCGGGTCCATGACCTCAGGGAGGGTCCGTGATCGCCGCTCGCTTCGTCTTTCCTGCCTGAGGGGGGGTGGGTCAGACCAGGTAGAAGAAGATCTTGCTCACCGCCTTCTTAGCATCAATGCCGCAGCCGCCCTCCGCCTTCTCCAGGAGGTCGCTGTATAGCCTCCATTTTATGGCGCTGTTCGTGTTCGGGGGGGATGCCCAGTACATTATGTACTCCCTCCCCATGTCCAGGCCGCCGGCGAGGCACTCATCCATTACGTAGGAGAGGGACCTATGGGGGGGTCCTGCATGAATGCCACGTAAAGCAATTGCTCCTCCCCACAATGCCCTCCTCCGCCTGCTTCACGTACTCCCTGCACGTCTCCTCATCCGGCGAGGCATCGCTGCACTTCGCCATCGCCTCCTCCACCCCCCCCATTCGATTCCTCAACACTGCTATAGCGGGGGGGCGACGAATGAGGGCATGAACTCCTCCCTATATCTCTCCAACTCCTTCCGGAACTCCCCCCCGCATCCACGGCCCCCCCGAAGAGCGCCATCAAGCCAAGGGTGGGGGCTGACAGCTTCGCCTCCGCCTTGACCTCCTCGACCAGCTCCGGCACGGAGCCCAAGCCGGCCACCGCCCTGGCCCCCAGGTAATTAGCCGCGGCCAGCCTGAAGGCCCTGGTCCCGCGCGACTGGGAGAGGGCGTCCTCTATCAATTCGTAATTAATGGAGCCGCGGGCGGCCCCCCCCAGCCTGAACCTCCACAGCTTACTTCGTACGGCGTCCTCTATCAATCCGAGCCCAGCGAATTCATTGGCCGCGCGTCCGCGTCCTTATCCGCCTCCACCGCCTTATCGAACCCTATCTCTGGGAGCAGGGTTGATCTGAGCAGCAAGTACCTCGCCTCCGCCTCCCTCAATTCCCTCGCCATCCCCCCCGCCACGTCCAAGCCGGTGCGCTTCAAGTAATCCTCAGGGACGTCCTCCGGGTGCCTCAGCAGCCTCCTCGTGGAGGATAGGCCCTGCTCCACGTGGTTGAGGGCCAGCTCCGCCTGCCCCCCCATGTTGACCTCAGCTATGTACCTCTCCACCAACGCCCTGGCCAAGTGGCAGAGCGGGGGGGACTTGTTGTCGCACATCCTGTTTAGGACCACCTCAGCCGCATCCATCTGCTCCCTATCCCCCCAACACCCACGCCGCCAAGGCCCGCGCCTCCAGGGCGTATATCGTGTCGTCCCTGGCCCCGTTGAGCATGAATAGGAGCCTCCTCGCGGTCTCCTTGTCTTCCTTCTTCTTCAATTCCCTGGTGAGCGCGGCTATTTTGTCCTCCATGATGGAGCCGAGGAGGGGGGGACGGATTAATAATTTGCCGCCCACCGTAAAGGGCATGCGCAACCGATTCAAAGTCACCTCGGGCAAGTCCAATGAAGGGGGCAAGCGCTGAAAGGAGGCAAAGGTAATAAAGATAACATTAATAATATTATTTGTTTTCGCCGAAGGCGGGCGTCAACTCATTGCAGGTACTGGGGGGGAGGCACCGTCTTTAGGTTGTTCTTGACGGCCTCCACGCTCTCCATGAACTTCCTCCTCTGCTCCGCGTTTAGGTTCAACTCTATCACCTTCTCCGCCCCCCTCTTTCCGAAGACGACGGGCACCTCCACGAAGACATCCTTAACGCCGTACTCCCCCGTCCAAGTAAACGCTGGCCTCTATCACTGTCTTCCTGTCCTTCTTTATGGCGTCCGCCATTATGGTCAACCCAGCACCGGGTCCCCCAGTTGCTGCTGAACTTCCTGAGGTTGGTTATGTCGGCTCCTGCCTGTATGGTCTTCTTCACTATCTCATCCATCTGCTCCTTGGTGAGGAACTCGCTGAGGGGGGGCTTCCCGTACACCATGGACGCCTCAGGCACTGGGTACATGTTCTCGCCGTGCTGGCCCAGCACCACTGGTATTATCGCGCTGGGGGGGGATATCCCAATTATTTGACTGGCGTAGTAGGCCAGCCTCCTGGTGTCCAGCGCCCCGCTGAACCCTATCACCCTCTCCCTCGGGAACTTGAGCCGCTTGTAGAGGACGTAGACCATCACGTCGGAGGGATTGGTGGTCAGCATAACTATGGAGTTAGGCGCGTACTTCCTCACCTGGTCGGCGATGCCGGCCACTATCTCCGCGTTCTGGGCCGCCAACTGCTCCCTAGTCATGCCGGGCTTCCTGGCGAGGCCAGCCGTTATTATCACTATGTCGCTGCCCTCCATGTCCTTATAGTCGTTGCTTCCCTTGACGGTCACGGATTTCCCCCCCAGGATGGCCGCCGCGTGGTTGAGGTCCAGGGCCTCTCCCTGGGGCAGCCCTTGGACGATGTCTATCAGGGTTATTTCGGTGTCGACCTCGTTCATTAGGAGCGAGTAGGCGGTCGAGGCGCCCACCCTCCCCCCCGCGCCTATTATAGTTATCATGGGCATAAGCATTGATTTATGTTTATAAGTATTTCCCTTGTAACGCTAGTAGTATATAAATGGTATCCCGCCAATAAGATTACAGGTGAATTGCAATAATATCAATTATGGATCCATCAAGGCAAGCTCAATTAAATGAATTCTATGTCCGTGGTCTTGGTTATCGTTCCCTTATATAGGAAAGATACTTGGCGAAGAGTTGAATATAGGTCGAAGTCAGTCAAGGCGGATACCCCATCCACCGCCAGCGCCACGTTGTACCAATTCAAGGCGGCGGAGCCGGCCGTGTGGAGGACGCATATGTTGGCCACGGTCCCCACGAGCACCAGGTTCCTTATGCCGCGCACGCGGAGGAGGTAGTCCAGGGAGGTCCCGAAGAACGCATCGTACCTCAACTTCCTTATCACCGCATCATCCGGAGCCGGGGGGGCAAGCTCCTCGATTATCTCGGCGCCCCCACGTCCCGGCCAGCGCGTGCTCCCCCCATATCCTGAACTCGGGGGGGTCATCCTTCATGTGCCAGTCCTGCGTGTATATCACGCTCGCGCCCGCCCTCCGCGCTCTACCCAGCAGCTCCGCTATTGGCTTTATAGTGTCCTCCGCGCTCGGCACGTAGAGCTTCCCATCCCTCCTCACGAAGTCGTTCTGCATGTCGACGACCACCACGGCGGTCTCCCGGGCCTGTAGCTTGGCCCTCCTCACCTCAATTGGGGGAACCTCCACCGACGTCATGCGTCAAGCGCCGGGCGGCCCTATTTAAAGCCAACAGGGCAGGGTAGTTAACCGGCCGGGCTCCTCCTTCCCATTGCTGGTTAAGATTTATTAATAGACCCCCCCAGTCCCCCCCGTTTCTTCAATGTCTCAGCAAAGCGCGCAGAAATCGGCAATGGGGAAGTGGGCGTTCAAGAATTGGTACCCCCCCGTCTACTCCCCCCCCGCCGTCTTCAACGAGGTGCTTGTCGGCGAGGCCCCCCCGCGGAGGAGGCGGGCAAGCTGGTCAATAGAACAATAGGGGTCACCCTGTTCGACATAACCAAGGACCTGTCCCACCTCACCATAAAGCTCACGTTCCAAATAGATAGGGTTGAGGGAGACAAGGCGTTCACCAGGTTCAAGGAGATGGAGTTGGCCAGGGATTACATAAGGAGCTTGGTGAGGAGGGGGGGTCCAGCAAGGTAATGGTTATTCAGGATGTGACCACGAGCGACGGCGCCGTGTTGAGGTTCGAGGTGCTGGCCGTGACTACCTACAGGTGCAGCACGAGCAGGAAGAGGGGGATAAGGGCGGCGATAAGCTCTAGGCTCAGCGAGGTCACGGCTAACGCTGACTTCGCCACGCTCGTGAGGGACGCCGCCATGGGCAAGCTATCCATTAGCCTAATGGAGGCCGGCAAGAAGATATACCCATTGAGGAAGGCGGAGGTAATGAAGTTGAAGGTAATAAGATACCCCCCCACCAAGCCGGGCGAGGCCAAGAAGGCGGAGATAACGGTAGCCCAAACCCAGTGAGAAAAGCCCTGAGAGGTCAAGTGGGTAAGTAAGGGTAAGGAACCCGCGATCACTCATTCGATAGGAACCTACGCCTCATGTGCTCCCTCTCCGCGCCGTAGATGGCGGCCGCCAATTCATCCAGACCCGCCTCCCCCCCGGTCTTCTCCAGGAGGGCCTCCGCCTCATCCAGGGGGGAGCCGGGATGCCAGGACAACCATCGCCCTCCACCCATGCCTCGCCACCAGCTCCGTGCTCCTCTCAAGCGCGTCCGCGTGCCTCCTATCCCCCCCTTCCTTACCCTGCCCTCCCTCACCCGCGCCGCCAGGTCCGCCGCCTTTCCCTCCTCCAGCTTAACGGCGCCCAGCCTCGCGGAGCCGCATTGGGGGGCACTTGGCGTTCATGGCGTCCCTAACCCTGGCCATGAATGTGCTGCCGCACTCCCTGCAAACCAGTGTGAGGGACTCGTTGAGTAGCCTCGCCTTAACGCTCTCCAGCACCAGCTTATCCAGCCGCTCCGGGGGCGATGAGCTCCATCTTATGGCTTATCTTATCTATTATCTCCTGAGCCATGGGGGCTCGGCGCCGCCAGCCGAACCGTTCTAATCCTCACCTCGCCGGACTTGATGCGGGCAAGCACCCTAGCCGCCCCCCCGTCCAGGTCCACGTCCCTCACCAGGAATTCCTTGAATGCCTCTGTGAAGACGGGCGTGTCCCTCAACGCTTCGATCACGCTCCCCCCCATGTTCACCTCCCCCCCCAGCTCCTCTTCTTGGAGAGGACGTTGAACCTCCTGGCCACGTGCATGAACCTCCTCCTCAGCAAGCCCGTCCTCAACGCGACGCTCCTCACCAGCTCTATCAACTCCCCCCCCGCCCAGCGACGCCAGCTTCACCAGCTCCTCCTCCACCAGCCCGCTCCTCGAGGCGCCCCCCCTAGGCAGTTGAATCACCACTGAGTAGGGATCCTGTTGAACCGCGACGGGAAAGCCCGTGTCCCTGGTTATCAGCTCGCTCAGCATCCTCGCAAGGGTTCTGTTGATCAACGTGCCGAAGTGCGCGTGCACCACGGCCAAGTCCCCCCCCACCTCCTCCACCACCACCTCCTCGTGGGTTGGGACGGGGGGCCACCTCCGCCTGCCTCCGCACGAAGTCCAACGCGTAGCTCGCCACCTCCTCCCCCCCCAGCCCCCCCAGCTCCCCCCCCGCCACGCGGCTCGGGGGCCTCTCCCCCCCTCCTAACCGCCTCCGCCAGCCGCGCCTTGATCCTGCCCACGTCCTCCGCCACCTCACGAGGCACGGGTATCTCCTCCCCTATCCAGGAGGGAATAGCGCCGACCGGGTCCTCAGTGGGCCTCACGTACACCTTATCCTCATCGAGGCCGGACAGTATCCACACGCTTCCCCCCCTGAACACGAACTTCACACCCACCTGGCCGTACTCGGCTATGAAGGCGTCGTCCAGCACCCCCCCACGGGCTCCTCCGTGTCCTCCCTGATCACCACGTACTGCTGCTCCTCCGGTATCATGGATAGCTGATCGAAGAAGTACCTATACATCTCCATCCTAGCCCTCCTCCCGCTGGGCTTCAGCACCACGTCCTCCCCCCCATCCACGAAGTAGACCAGGCGGGGATTCAGGACCTCGCTCATGAACTTAACCACGCCCCCCTCAACTCCTCCATGGAGAGGCCCCCCTGTAGGGGGGGTAGGACCTGCTGAAGATGGAGTGGATCTCGCCCAGGCTCCACCTGTTCCTGATCATCATCAACAGCACTATTTGGTGAACCAACACGTCGAACGGCTTCTCCGGCACCGTTAAGGCTCTATCCACCCCCCCCGCCGCGCCCTGCCTATGATGGCCTCGGCCTCCAGGGTATCATTTAAATCCTCGGTCACTATGAAGCCCCCCCTCGGCGTTCTATCCAGCCTATGCCCGCTCCTCCCAACCCTCTGCACCAGCCTAGTCACTTGATGCGGGGGGATAGGTACTGTATGACTTGATCAACCCTCCCAATATCTATCCCCCCAGCTCGAGGCTGGACGTGGCTATTATGGCCTTCAACCCCCCCCATCCTTGAACAGCCTCTCCACGTTGATGCGGGACACCTTGGACAGCGAGCTGTGGTGCACCGCCACGGGGGGGTACCCGGGATCAAGCAGGGAGAAGCGGAACGCGAGCAGCTCAGCCATGGACCTAGTATTCACGAACACTATAGTGGCCCCGCCCCCCCCTCATCTATTAACCTCTTAACGTGCAGCAACCGCCCCCCCAGGGCGTCCTTGTGTATCAATTCCTCCGCGTCCTCCCGCAGCGAGGGCGGGTCCGGCGGCGGGGGCGGCGGGGCCTATCACCTCCATCTTGGTCCTCCTCATCATGGAGGCATCCACCACCTCCGCATCCCCCCCTCCCCCCCCACGAGGAACCTCGCCACCTCCCTGGGGGACCCAATGGTTGCGCTAAGCCCTATCAATTGAGGCGAGGATCCAATCAACCACTTAAGGACCTCCAGCGTCAGCGATAACTGGACCCCCCCCTCTTGTCCTCCGCCAGCTCGTGCACTTCATCTATTATGATCCACTTGACGGACTTAACGTGCTCCCTAAGCCTCCTCCCAGTCAGTATTAATTGAAGGGTCTCCGGCGTCGTTATGAGCATCTGAGGAGGCCTTCGGCTCTGCCTGCTCCTCTCGTTTGCGTCGGTGTCACCATGCCTCACGGCGACCTCCATCCCCCCCAGCTCTCCTCCCCCCCACCAGGACAACCTATCCAGCAGGTCCCTATTCAACGCCCTCAACGGGGTTATGTAGAGTATATTGATGCCGGGCCCCCCCAGCTCCCCCCCCTCTCCCTCGCGCGTAGGAACATCGACAGCACGGGGGGGAGGATTGCCGCCTCCGTCTTCCCGCTCCCTGTTGGGGGGGAAATGATCAATACATTACGCCCCCTCCATTATGAGGGGGGGAATCGCGCGGCGCTGGGGGGGCTCCGTAAGAGCCGTTATCCCCCTCCTGGCCAGCAACTCCTTGATCAGAGGATGCAGCAGGCTCAACGCATCCCCCATCGGCCTCAGCCTCTGCCGTATTCATGAATTCGCAGACGCGTAGGCGGCCGGGCATTTAAACTTTTAATCGGGGGGGCGGCACCCCCTCATTCCCCCCCTCCTCTCCTCCTCAAGCCTCCCAGCACGGCCTGGAGCACGGCATCCACTGCCCGGGGGGGCAATTGCGGGAACGCGTTGATGAGGGCAACGTCGGCGGCGCCCAGCACCCACCCCCCCATCACCACGTCCAGGGGCCAGTGCACCCCCCCCACGTAAATCCTCCCGTACGATACCATGATGGCCTCCGCGGCGAGGGGGGGATAGATAGGTACCACGGAAGGGACGCCGCGGCCAGGGCGCCCGTCGACACTATCAACGCGTGGCCCGATGGGTATGATGAATCCGGGGCCGTGCTTATCAACGTGCTCACGTGCAGCACGGTGAATGGGCGGGGGGGCAGGTACATCAAGTGCTTCAACGCCTCCCCCAGGATCAAGCTGAGCGCGAACGCCGCTATCATGGAGTCGCTCGTCCTCCTGTACCTGGTGAACCAAAGGGCCAGGGCGACGGGGGGGATCCAGAAGAACGCCCTCCCATAATCATCGCTGCTGATGAGCGATAGGAAGGGATTGAGGACGGCGAGGCGGTGATCTATCACAGCGTAAAGGATGTAAGCGTTCAACGGGAAGTCCTCCCCCCCCACCCTCAACACCCACGCGGTGACCGCGGCGAAAACGGCGTACATTGACGCGGCGACCGCCAACTGCTTCCTATTCATCATGAAGATGGGCGGATTGGTCGAGGATAATTAACTGTTGCGGCGATCCTACTGCTTGGCCCCCCCTCCCCCCCCTCCTTGGTCTCCTTCTCCAGCTTATTCAACTCCTCCTGTATCTCCTTCTCTATCTCCTCTATAGGCTTGGGCGGCGGGGGGGTGGTGGCCAGCGCGTACCCTATCCACGCCAGTATGCCGAACACGGCGGCCACTCCAATGAACGCCGTCGCCTCTATCACCAACGCCTTCCACGGAGAGAAGAACACCAACCAGGCATACACTATTATCACTATGATGGACACCGCGAGAAGCGCCCCCCTCCCATTGCCTTATCATTTGGCATAATTGGAGGTGAATCAAGTGTTTAAAAGCATTTCAGCGGCAAGCGCCTCCATCATTGGTATTGAAAGGCCCGGCAGACCGCGGCTAATAATGCTTAATAAACATGCATAGGCCACCCTTGCCATATGTCGGATAAGCGGTGGAGAGTCGATAAGGAGGTGGAGCTGCTTAAGGTGTGGGAGTCGGAGGGCCGGTTCTCGACAAAGGTGGAGGAGGGCAGGCCCGTGCTCGTCATAGATACGCCGCCTCCCTACATGAGCGGGAGGCCCCCCCACATAGGTCAGTTCGCATCTTATGCTCAAATGGACATGATAGTTAGGTTTTACAGGATGAGGGGGCTACTCCGTCGTTTTCCCGTTCTACGCGGACAGGAACGGGCTGCCCGTGGAGGTGCAGGTGGAGAGGAGGTACAACGTGAGGCTCCAGGAAGTGCCTCGGGAGAAGTTCCTCGACATGTGCAGGAATGTGCTGGACGAGTACGAGGACGCGTGGAGAAACGCGTTGAGGAGGTGGGGGGGAGTTTCCGCGGATCAATGGAGGGAGGGAACCGACAGCGTGGAGTATAGGACGATGACTCAATCCACGTTCATAGAGATGTGGAGGCGGGGGGGGCACATATACGAGGCGGAGAGGCCCACCATGTGGTGCCCGAGGTGCATGACATCGCTGGCGGAGGCCGAGGTGGAGTACAAGGAGGGGGGGAGACCCATCTCAACTACATCAAGTTCAAGGTCAAGGAGACGGGGGGGCAGGACATAGTGATAGCCACAACGAGGCCCGAGCTCCTCGCCGCCACCGTGGCGGTGATATTCAACCCAGGAGACGATAGGTACAAGCCATTAAACGGCCTCCACGCCATCGTCCCCCCCATCTTCGGCCAGGAAGTCCCAATACTGCCGCACCCAGCGGCGAAGCCCGACTTCGGGAGCGGCTTGGTCATGATAAGCACGTTCGGCGACACGAGGGACTTAAGCATAGTCAACGACCTGAGGCTCCCCCCCATGAAGATAGTGGTGACTCAGGACGGGAGGATGGGGGGACGCTACCGGGAAGTACGCGGGCATGAGCGTGGCGAAGGCCAGGGAGGAGATCGTGAAGGACCTGGAGGCCGCGGGCCTCCTGGTGAGGAGGGAGCGCATAGCCCACTCCGTACCGGTCTGCTGGAGGTGCGGCACCCCCCCATAGAGGTGATAGTGACCAAGGAATTATTCCTCAGGCAATTGGCGTTCAAGGAGGAGTTGTTGAGGATAATTAGGGAGAAGATGAGGTTCCACCCGCCGGAGTACGCCCAGACCCTCATCAATTGGGTGTCCTCGCTTCAATTCGACTGGCCCATCTCCAGGAGGAGGTACTACGGCACTGAGATACCCATTTGGTACTGCGTGGAGGATGGCAAGGTAACCCCCCATCCTACCCCCGCGGCGGCCGGTACTACAGGCCGTGGAGGGATGAGGCTCCGCCGGAGGTCAAGGAGCAGTGCAGGGGGGGAGGTTGGTGGGGGGGGAGGAGAGGATACTTGACACTTGGTTCGACTCCTCCATTTCCTGGATGTACGCCTCCGGCCGCACCAAGTTCCCCGGAGTGTTCGAGAAGGCCTACCCCCGCGGGATAATAAGGCCTCAGGGGGGGTACGAGATAATAAGGTCCTGGCTGTACTACTCGGTGCTCAGGGCGTACCTGCTGTATGGGGACGCGCCCTTCTCCAGGGTCAGGATTAACGGCATGGGGGGGCTTGACGAGAGGGGGGGGAGGCCATGCATAAGTCCAAGGGGGGGAACGTGGTGGATGCCATGCATCCAATAGAGAGGTACGGCGCTGACGCCACCAGGTTCTGGGCCGCATCGGCGGGGGGGAAGCTGGGCTATGATTACAGGTACCAGGAGCAGTTGTTGAGGACGGGGGGGAAGGACTTCGCCACGAAGCTCTGGAACGCGGCTAGGTTCGCCTACTCCTTCCCAGACGCGGGCGGGGGGGATTACTCCCTCACGGCATTGGACGAGATAATCATCAATGAGTTGAATAAGGTGAAGGAGCAAGCCATAAGGGCTACGAGGACTTGGACGTGTACACCGCTGCGCAGGGCCTCTTCGGATTCGTGTGGCACGTGTTCGCCGATCACTACGTGGAGGCGGTTAAGTCGCGCGCCTATAATAGGGAGGGCAGTTTCCCGGAGCGGGAGCAGAGGGGGGGCGCGTGGCACGCGTTGAGGACGGTCATGGATGAATCGCTGAAGCTCTTGGCGCCCATAATGCCCTTCGTCACGGACGAGATATGGAGGAGGACCCACGGCAAGTCCATCCACGACGAGACCATAGGGGGGGACCCCGGGCAGTGGAGGGAGGACCTATCCAAGATGTTGGGGGGGGAGTTCATGAAGCTGAACAGCGCGGTTTGGGCCTATAAGAACAAGAGGCGGATAAGCCTCGCGGAGCCCCTCAACGGCACTCTATACGCGCCGGCGTCTTTAAGGCCTCTGGAGAGGGAGTTGAGGGAGATGCATAAGGCCAGGATATCCTTCGACGAGAGGCCGGCCGACGCCGTGAGGATAAGCGATGATGCCGAGATATATGTTGTAGAGGAGCGCGTCAATCAATAGTTAAATATCAATAATATAGTTAATTCTATAGCATGGGTGTGGAAAGCGATGTGTTGGTGAGGGATTGGAAACGGCTTAGCAATGGATCGTGTTTAACAATATTCAACATAGAAGTTTATTCCGCCTAATGGTTGTAGTGTCTTTATTAATTGGCCTTTTAATTTCCGTAGATTATTTTCTATTTCAACGTTACTCTCATTTACTATTAGGATCACTTCCTTATTCATTGATCTCAGGTCTAGAGATGTCAGGTTTCTTATCATTATGTCCACAAGCCCAATGGTATTCTTTACCTTATCTATAAATTCACTCATTGCCCGGCTTGGGTTGTTGCTTAGCTCTATGAAGAGTATTTTACTTTCTTTCTCATTAACTTTGATCAAAAGGAATCGCAGTGTGGGCCATTTCCATGGTCTTTTATATAATTCTTAACCTCTTTATTTTCAATTTTTGATGAATTACCTTTTAACTCATTGTATAATGCTTCCACGTCTAGGAATAATACTATCTCGCCTTTCAATTTATAATTACAGCCACTCTCCGTGATGTAAGCACATGAATCGTTATCTATACGTAGTCCGGGCATTATTTATCATTCCTCGTGCATTCTATTGGAGTATAGCGCTGAATACCACCTCAATTCCTTCTCCAGCACGTCCTGAGTGCCCGGCAGCCCAGCTGCCACCTCATCTGCCCGCTTCTCCTCGGCCTTCCCATTATTGAAGTAATAGAACTTAACATTAGCCTTAGACATGGCCGCCGCCTCTGCCAGGTCATTGTAGTTGCTTAACCCTATTTCATCGAAAAGCTCTGCCGCCTCCTCCTTTTTGGGCCGCAGCATGTATAGATGGGCTAGGGCATATGCTATGGTGGTGCTGTGAGTCGTTAGAACTATCTTTACTCCCTTGGTAGTGAGTGCATATAAAAAGAATGCCACGAGTAATTGAAGCGATTCATGCAGCTGCGTCTCAGGTTCCTCAATTAGGATCAGCGAGTTGCGTTTAATGAGTAATGCCATGCTGGTCAATTCGATTACGGAGGCAGAGACATAATTCCAAGGGATTGGAGAGCCATTCACCACATACCTCAATCCCCTATTTGTATTAACAAGACTATTTCCAAATAGGGGGGGAGCCGCCATTCTCAATATATCGGCATCTGGTTCTGGCATGCGGTCTATTGGTAACCTGTTATGTCTTATATCCATTTCATTATAGACTTCCGTCAATGTTCGCCTCCGTGGTTCCATCCAACTTATCGCGTTGTACAAATTCAGAGAGCTTGTATATGACTTAAAGATGACCTTCGTTATTCCTTCTCTTTGCTCTAATTCATTGCGTATGCCATTATTTATATAATCTTCTAGTTTTTTAACCAGGTATTTATATATTGTCCGTCTCACCAGAAAGCTTAACTGATCCGCCAATTTGGATCTACATTCATCGCTTAAATTAAGCGTATTCCGCATATATAATTCCGTTTTACCGTTAATCTCGCCTCTAAGCGATATCGTCACTCTACGTATCTGTCTTCTTTCTTTATCGCACTCAGCCGGGAGGAATATTTCCAGTCTTGGAATAGTATATTCTTCGTTTAATTCAATTCTAAGGGAAATTTTCCGTATGAAGTCCTCCACATTGATGGGGGGGTATAACTTAAAGTCTATGCCTGGCAATGCAGACTTCACGTATTTCCTGTAGGCGTTTATTATATGGTTCTTGCTAATCCTTAGATTAACGATGGTTCTTCCTCGGTTTATCAATTCATTAATATCGAGCCCCCTCCATATTAAAATCATCCTCATCCACGTACTCCTCTAGTCTGCTTAGATTAAGTGAGTAGAAGATGGACTTCAAGGCAGTGCTCTTTCCTGTATTGGATGGTCCTACTAGCACGGTTATGTCACCCAGCTCCAACTCGGCTTCCCTTATGGGTCCCACGTCCTTAATTATAAGCCGCATTTTTTGAACTATCGAGATCCCGCGCATAGTTATTAACCTTTACCTAGTCGTTGGATGAAACTTATGACTAACTGGTTCTTCCCCCCCTCTCCTACCGCTTATGCTTTGTACGCGGCAGCGTTTTATGCATGGGAACCAATGAGGAGGGTGCCCGACCTTTTCTTCGACTTATTCGCGCGGAGGCTCAGGGAGAAGAGCGGTGTCTTCGCGCCGATATTGGCCGACCCGCTCGCGGAGATCATTGGGGGGGAGAGGGTGTGGAGCGCTGTGGATAGGGTTGCGCCGCCGAACGCCTCGGCGGTGGCCGTGGATGGAGGGGGGGTTCAAGCGGCTGGCTTGAGCGATGGCAGGCAGCTCGTGGTGGCTAGGGCGATAGCCATAAGCAGCGCTGGATCAGCCCCCGTGAGGGATGTGGACCTGGACGTGGTTCCCCCAGGGAGGCGGGGGGGTTGGGGGGGTGAGCATGATGACTAGGCTGGAGATGAGCGTGGCGGCGAAGGCGGTCAGGGAGGGGGGACGTGGATTACGCCTTAATGGACGGCTCTCTCTACGTAAAGATGATGACGCTGATCCACGTCATCGCCCTAGACAAGGTGGCGCCGGGACCGGAGGTAAGGGAGGCGGTCAGGACCTTGGAGTCCATAAAGGACTTCCTCGATGCTTGCAAGGACGCCGGCGCGAGGCCGCTGTTCGTCTCCAAGGACTCCCACCTCAAGATAATCAAGGATTACCTGATCTTCACGGCCCTCCAGAGACTGTTGGCGGGGGGGCACGTGGACGGCGAGGACCTTGAGCTGCTCAGCAGGGGGGGGCCCAGCTCTACTCCCTGTCCTGGTTACGGAGCGGGAGGCAGAGGCTGGCTGAGATTGCCCGTGAGTATAAGGGGGTTGACGGCGACCTCGTGAGGCTCCTCGTCGAGAAGGAGCTGGATCAGTACCTGGGGGACTCCCTGCTGCTGGACTCCATGGCGAGGAGGGAGGGGGGGGTTAGGCGTGGAGTGTCGAGGCCCATGCTAATAGGCGCGGTCGATGTGTACCTGAAGAGGGCTGGGCTGGACTCCGTGGACTCCCTGGGTAGAGCAATGGAGAGGCGGGCGCGAGAGGCCGGCGCGAGCTTCGATGCAATCACCGCCCTATCCGGGCTCCCCCCCCGCATATTGATGTTCCACGTAAAGGCAGGGGGGGACCAGGACGTTCCCCCCCTCATGGTGGAGACCCCCCCTCCATAAATGGAGGTTCCTCAGCGATGAATTGCCTCGGAAGTTGTTCTACGAGTATGACTGGAGAATGGATGCGCAACTGCTCATGTCGCAATACGTTAATCCATTAAATTACAATAGATTATTAATGCTGGCGCACCACTACGCCACGTTCACGGCGGCTCAGTTCCAGGAGTACCTACTCCTAGCCAAGCGGGAGGTAGGGCTGGGCAGCTCCAGGCGGGGAATGATAGGGTTCGGCATGCTGAACGGCTAGGGGTTTTTGAATTGAATGAATTGACGCCGCGGGCAGGCATTGAGCTTAATTACCAAGCTTTCACGCCCCCCCGCCCTCCTCGGGGAGGTAATGGAATTACGGATGCGTCACTCACCCATGAATTGCGTAAGCTCGCTCGGCACCTCGACGCCCCCCCACTTCGTGAACGCGTCTATGATGGACTTTGACCTGCACTCAGCCCTGTCCTCCGCCTTCAATCCCCCCCTACAATAATCGGGTGATCCGTGACGTGCTCCCAGGCCCACCTAGCCGTTACGGGGAACCTGCCCGCCACCGCGGAGAACATGAGCCACGCCACGAGCCTAATCTCGTGGAAAGCCCCCCAACCCCCCCGTCCTCAACGGGAGGAAGGCTAGGAAGAACTCCCTCGCGTTCATTTGAACCCAGATCCTCGACGCGACGGCGTTCCCCAACGCGTACCGCGCGTCCTCTGGCGGCGCCCCCCCATCCTCTCCAGTGAGAGGTAGTGGGAGAGGCCAGCGTCGCCCACGTCCAGGCCTGGGGGAGCAACCACCCTGAACCACCCCCCCCTCCCGTAATCCACGTACCTCTGGCTCTCCTGCCAGTAAGACGCCACCCTGTGCCGAATCAACTCGTGCGTGCAGGCTCGGGAGCACTCCAGCAGCCAGGAGGCGCCCATGAACTCAAGCACGCTGTGATGCCCATCCCTCAGGAAGGAGCGAATCCTCCTCTCCACCCTCTCCTGGGGGAACCCTACTTGAGGGCGGCGCCCCCCCCTGTAAATCACGTCAGTCATGCCCGCCACGAGATCCTCCGAGCCCCCCCACGAGTCGATTAACTGCACGGAGGGCTTGATTCTCTCCAGAGCCATCATTAAATCAAGCCGCTTCCGGGGGTCTAAAACACGATCACGTCGCTCAAATAGGTATTACATTAATATCTATAGGTCCACACGTGGGTCTATAAGGCAGTCCCGGGTTTAAATAATCCATTCCCCCCCACAGGGATGGCGGGAGCCGTATACTTCCCATCAAGGCCGGGAATGCTTAATAAGTCGCGGCAATCCCATAGCGAGTGCCTAGGTATTATATTGGGATAGATATTGGGGGCACGTTCACAGACATAGTTCTATTCGATTCAACCACCGGCGACGTGAGGGTGCTCAAGGTTCCCAGCACTCCAAGGAGGCCGGAGGAGGCCGTTATAAACGCCCTCAACTCCCTTGGATTAAGGCGCGGGGACGTGGCCATAATAAACCACGCCACAACCGTGGCGACTAATGCCCTCCTCACCCGCAGCGGCTTGCCGCGCGCCGCGCTCATAACAAATGAGGGGTTCAGGGATGTGTTGGAGATAGGAAGGCAGAGGAGGGCCGAGATATATAACCTAAGATTCGCGCGTCCTCCCCCCCCGCTCATACCCAGGAGCAGGCGCTTTACGATTAGGGGGAGGATTCTGGCCGACGGCTCGGTGGCGGAGGACGTGCCGGAGGCGGACTTGAGGAGGGTCAAGAAGAGATTAATGGAGGAGGGGGGGTGGAGACTGTGGCGGTCTCCCTCCTTAACTCGTATGTGAATCCAGTGCATGAGAGGAAGGTGAGGGATTACATAGGCGATTACGGCGGCTTCGTTTTCCTCTCCTCGGAGGTGGATCCGGAGTATAGGGAGTACGAGAGGACCAGCACCACGGTTGTCAACGCCGTGCTGGCCCCCCAGTGGTGACCACCTACCTGAGGAGGCTGGAGGAGGGGGGGTGAGGGGGGGGTTGGCCGCTCCCCTCTACGTAATGGCGTCCAACGGCGGCCTCAACACAGTTGACTACGCGGCGCGGATGCCGATATCAATAATAGAGTCCGGCCCGTCCGCCGGGGGGGTCCTGGCCTCAGGCTTCCTCGCGTCGAGGCTGGGGTTGGAGAACGTCATCACGTTTGACATGGGGGGGGCACGACGGCCAAGGCGGGCGCCATAGTGGGCGGGAAGCCCGACGTATCCTACGAATTCGAGGCGGCCGGGAGAACCCACAGCGGTCGCTCAATAAAGGGAAGTGGGTACGCCGTTAGGTTCCCCTTCATCGACTTAGCGGAGGTCAGCGCGGGCGGGGGGGGCACCATTGCTTGGATAGACGAGGCTGGTTCCCTGAGGGTCGGCCCGGCGAGCGCCGGAGCGGATCCGGGGGGGCCGGCGGCGTATGGAAGGGGGGGTGGAACTGATCCCACCGTTACTGACGCAACATAGCGTTGGGTCGATTGAGCGGCGAGTACCTGCTCGGGGGGGAGCAATGAGGATACGCGGCGAGCTGGCCATTAAGGCACTGGACGAGAGGATAGGGAGGAGGCTGGGCATCGATGCCATCGAGGCCGCCGTGGGCGTGATCCGCTTGATAAATAACTCCATGCTAGGGCCATATCCATAATAAGCGTGGAGAGGGGGGGGAGGGATCCGCGTGATTTCTCAATGATAGCGTTCGGCGGCGCCGGGCCCGTTCACGCGTGCGACTTGGCGGAGGAGATGGGGGGGATTAAGGAGGTGATAGTGCCGGAGCACCCCCCCGGCTCTTCTCCGCCTATGGATTGCTGACGGTGGACGTGACGCGGGTCTTCACGGCGTCCGCCCTGGGGGGGAGGAACTTGGAGGAGGTATTCTCCGAGCTCCGCGACAGGGCGGTGGGCGAGATGAAGGCTGAGGGCTTTCACGACGTGGAGCTGGAGGAGTTGGTCGACATGAGGTACAGGGGGGGACAGTCATTCGAGATAACCGTGAACTACCGCGGAGGTGGGACGGGCTTGAGGGAGGCGTTCGAGGCGGAGCACAGGAGCTGTACGGCTACTTCTCCCCCGACCCCGTGGAGGCTGTTGCGGCCAAGGTGGTTGCCCGCGCAAAGGTCCCCAAGCTGGAGCTGATGAGCCGCGCCAGGCGGGGGGGCGGGGGGGACGCTGAGCCCCCGCAGCAGGAGGCGAGCGTACCTGGCCGGCGAGTTCGTGGATGCGCCGATATACGAGAGGGAGAGGCTCCCCCCGGGCTTTCAGGGATCGGGGGGGCCGGCCGTGGTGGAGGGGGGGTACGACTCCACCGTGGTGGTGAACGGGGGGGGCTGGCGGTGGGAGGTGGATGAGTACCTGGACCTGGTGTTGAGGAGGTGACTTGAATGGATAGGTTCACTTCCCAGATAATGAGGAGCTCCCTGTTCTACGCTAGCGAGGAGATGGGGGGGATAGTGCTGAGGAACTCCGCTTACTCGCCGAACATAAAGGAGAGGATGGATCACTCCGCCGCCATATTCGACGCGGAGGGGGGGAGGATGCTGGCCCAGGCGGAGCACATACCGGTCCACCTCGGCTCGCTTCCCTGGGGGGGCTGAAGAACACTGTGGAGTACATGAGGAGGGAGGGCGTGGAGTTCGAGGAGGGGGGGAGCATGGTGGTCGTGAACAATCCATACATAGCCGGGACGCATTTGAACGACGTCACAGTGATACGCCCCCATATACTTCTCCGGCCGCTTGGTGGCGTTCGCCGCCAATAAGGCGCACCACTCCGACGTGGGAGGCAAGGTGCCGGGAAGCATCTCGTTCGACGCGAGGTCCATTTACGAGGAGGGGGGGCTCATAATAAACCCAGTCCTATTGATGAGGAGAAACGAGTTCCAGAGGGACGTGATAAGCCTCTTCGCCTCTAATTCCAGGAATCCCTATGAGAGGATGGGGGGGACATAAAGGCCCAGGCCGCCGCTAACTTGACGGGGGGGGAGCGTAGGGTGTTGGAGGTGATTGGGAAGTACGGGCTCCAGAGCTTCCTGGAGGCCAACGAGGAGGCCTTCAGGTACGCCGAGACCATGTTCATCAAGAGGCTGGAATCCGTGCCGCGGGGGAGCGTATGAGGCCGTGGATTACCTGGAGAAGCCTGGCGGGGGGAGACATAAGGCTTGCCGTGAAGGTGGTGATAGGCGAGGACAAGGTGTTGGTCGACTACGAGGGAACGGATCCCCCCCAAGTCCCCCCCATGCCCCCCCTCAACGCAGTGCTGGGAGTCACGATAAGCGGGGGGGTCCACTTCGTGTTCCGCACCCTCTTGGGGGGGAGGACGTCCCGCTCAACCACGGCGCGTTCAGCAGGCTAGAGGTGAGGGCTCCGGAGGGCTCCGTGCTTAACCCCACCTTCCCAGCCCCCGTGGCTGGAGCAACGTGGAGACTAGCCAGAGGAACGCCGATCTGCTCTACCTGGCGATGAGCAAGGCGATGCCGAGGGAGGTGCCCGCCGCCGCCGGCGGCTCCATGAATAACGTAATGATGGGGGGGGAGTCCACGAGGGCAGGACGTGGGCGTTCTACGAGACGATAGGGGGGGTGGGCCTCGGCGGGAGGGACGGCATGGATGGAGTGGATGGGATTCACGCCAACATGACTAACACGATGAATACGCCCATAGAGGAGATAGAGAGGAGTCTCCCTCTGCTGGTAAAGAGGTACGAGTTCCGCCCCAACAGCTCGGGGGGGCCGGGGGGGAGGTTCAGGGGGGGAGGAAGCGGCATAGTTAGGTCATACATGGTGAGGACGGGCAGGGTGACCGTGACTGTCCTGGCCGATAGGGGGGGGAAGGCACGGCCCGTGGGGGGGCTTAATGGGGGGGGAGGGCCCGGCGCCACCACCGAGGTGATAGTGGGCAGGAGGGGGGGAGGCGCGTTAAGGTTGATACTAAGGTGACGGTGGAGCTGGAGGCGGGGGGGGACTACTTGGAGATAAGGACTGCCGGGGGGGGCGGCGGCTACGGCGACCCCATGCAGAGGGACCCAGAGGCGGTGCGGAGGGACTTGGAGAACGGGTTAATAACGGAGTCGTACGCCAAGAAGCACTACGGGTGGTCCAAGTGAGGGCCAGCAGGGCATTCATAAAGATGCTTGAGGAGTACGGGGTCTCACACGTCTTCGGCCTGCCCGGCGAGACCGCCCTCCCTCTCTACTCCGATATGAGGAAGTCCTCCCTCAAGCACGTGATGGCGAGGGACGAGAGGAACGCCGCCATAATGGCCGATGGGTACGCCAGGACGACGTGGAGGCCGGGAGTCGTGGAGTTGCCGGGAGTCGGGGCGTCCATGGCGCTGCCCGGATTGCTCGAGGCCCGCGCGTCGGGGGGGGTTCCGGTGATAGCCGTCGTGTCCGACGTTCCCCCTCGGCAGCGAGCGCAGCAATACATTGACGGAGTACCCCAAGGAGTCCATGTTCCTGGACGCCGCCAAGGAGGTGCTCAAGGCGGAGTCCCCCGCCTCCCTTCCCCGCCTAGTCAGGAGGGCCTTCAGGGTGGCAACCACGGGCTTCCCCGGCCCCGTCGTCCTGGTGGTGCCCAGCGACGTGTGGGAGGGAGACGTCGATGAGGCGAGGCGTACGCCCAGCCCCGCTTCTCCTCGTTCCCCCCCTCGATTCGATTCAGGCCCAGCGATGATGATATATCCGCCGCGCTCGACTTGATAATGAAGAGCCAGCGCCCCGTCATGATCTGCGGCCAGGGCGTTCTATTCTCCAAGGCCTGGGATGAGGTCGAGGAGCTGAGCTCCCTCATGGGGATGCCCGTCGGCACCACCATATCGGGCAAGGGAGCGGTGTCAGACGATAACCCCCCCCTCTCCATAGGAGTTGTTGGCAGCCGCGGCGGCTCCTCGTTCTCCAACTCAATGGTGGCGGGCGCCGACCTGGTCTTCCTGGTGGGAACCAACGCGGACTCGGTCGACACGTGGGACTGGAGGGTGCCCCCCCCGCGGGGGGGAGGGAGCCAGGCCGTGATTCACCTGGACGTGAGCGAGGCCAATCTGGGCAACATGTATAGAACCGACGTCTTCCTGATGGGCGATGCCAAGCTAACGTTGCGGCGAATGATAGAGCTTGCAAGGGAGAAGGGGGGGCTCAGCAGGAAGAGGATAGACGTGAGGAGCGAGAGGCTGGCCTCGGTCTCCAGCCTTCAACCGGCGGTTGATGAGGGAGGGAGGGGGGGCGTCGACCCGCTTCTGCTAGTTAAGGCGCTGCAGCGGAGCCTGCCCGATGACTGGGTGGTGGCGGTGGATCCGGGGGGGGTGGGGGGGGCCATATACACCTCGGCCTTCATGGAGGTCAGGAAGCCGGGCAGGAGGTTCCTGTACGATTACTCCATAGGCGCCTGGGCTTCGCGCTTCCCGCCGGCATCGGTGCAAGGCTCGGCGGTCCCAGGGTCCTGGTGATCACCAGCGACGGCAGTTTTGGGTTCAACGCGGGGGGGGAGCTGGAGACAGTGAGGAGGCTGGGCATCGATTTGAAGATTATATTGATAAATAATTCATCCTTCGGGTGGATAAACGCCGCCAGCGCGGCTAGGTACGGCGCGGCTTTGACTGACGAATTCGCCGAGGTCAAGTACGTGGACGTGGCTAGGGCGTATGGATTGGATGCCTTCCTGGCGGTCGGCAACGGCGACTTGGATCAATTAACCTCATTCCTATCCTCCGACGGCCCCGCCTTGATGGAGGTGAGGACGGCCCCTGAGAACGAGTTGTTCCCCCCCCGGTCCCGGATTGGAGGGAGCCGGCGTCGAGGCTCGGCAAGAGGTACATGGGGGGGGTCTAGAGCCGCCCCGGTCCTTGAAGCGGTTCCTCCCCCGGCGGTTCAATGGAGGTCTTCAATCATTTAAGCAAGTGGGGGGGCCCGGCCGGGATTTGAACCCGGGTTTCAAGCTGTCTGCCGGCGTCCACAGGCTCGCGTGTTAACCAGGCTACACTACCGGGGGGGCCTTAAATGGAGCTCGGTCCCCGCTCTTTTAAAGCTTTGAGCCGCGGCACTCCATGCGTCCCATATTTGCAAATAGACAGGCAATGCCTCATTATAAATAGCAAGTTAATGCTTAAAAATAGCCAATAGGTGTTTTGTTATGAATAAAGGAGATACGCAGATACTCTCCGCATCCATGATAGGCACGATACTGGAGTGGTACGGGGTGTTTCTCTTCTCGTCCGGCGCCATCTATATCGGGAGGAACTTCCTTCCCAAGACCAGCCCATACTACGCGATAGCGGAGACGCTCCTCATATTCGCCATAGGCTTCCTCTTCCGGCCGGTCGGAGCTGTCGTGTTTGGCCACTACGGGGACAGGATAGGCAGGAAGAACATGCTGATAATAAGCTTAGTGCTATCCGGTCTCTCCACGGGCCTGGTGGGCGTTCTCCCAACGTACGCCCAAATAGGCGCGGCGGCATTGATTCTCCTCGTGGTTCTGCGTCTCATCCTCGGCTTCGCCTTGGGCGGCGAGTGGGGGGGCGGCGCCATGCTTCTCACCCTGGAGAACTTCCAGAGCAGGAGGGGGGGTTTTTGGTCCGCCTTCATTCAATCAACGGTAGGCATAGGCCTCATACTGGGCGCGGCCGCGTTCTACGTGCTGGACGCAGTGCTCCCGCAGAGCCAGATGTTCGCGTACGGCTGGAGAATACCGTACCTCCTCGCCTTCATAATACTGGCGATCGGGATATACATAAGGGAGAGGATTCCCGAGACGCTCTCTTCGAGGCCGCCCAGAGGGAGAGGAAGATAGTTAGGGTTCCCGCTAAGGAATTGTTCTCTAAGCACTGGCTACCGCTCCTCCTCGGCACGCTTATCACGGGTTCCTCCGGCACGTTCTTCTACGTGGGGGGGCTGCGCTAATTCCATCCCTGTTCGAGCTGCTTAAGGTGGTCACCCCCCCATCATTCGCCCAGATAGGCGTTATACTGTTCGCGGTGGCCGACATAATATTCGTTTTCATAGGCGGCATGGCGTCCGAGAGGTACGGGAGGAGGGCGATGGTGATAGTGGCCAACCTCATATTCCTCGTCATAGTCTACCCCCCCTCCTTCTACGTAAAGACGGCGGCCGCATTCCTAGCCTTCATGTTCCTCTACGGAGTGGCCCACGGCACCGGCTACGCGCCCCCTTGGATCTATGATTTCCGAGATATTCCCAACCAACGTGAGGTACTCCGGGAACTCCATGGCTTACCAGTTCGGCAACGCGTTTGTCGCGGGCCCAGCGTCCTTTGTCTCGCTCTACCTAGCGCGATAGCGTACCCGCTCTACCCCGTCTACGCCGTCGTATTCAGCTTAATAGCGATAGCCTCCGCCGTGAAGTTCAGGGAGACCAAGGACATATCCCTAATGGAGAGCAGTTAACGCTTCGTGCCCGCTTGACTGGGCTTAAAATCGCTTCTTCCCCCCCCTGCCACCTTATTCACGTATTGAGTCCTTACCCAATTAATCACTTCAGGTATGTTTATCCCCCCCATGGGGCAGACCTCCCTGCACGTGCCGGCGTGCACGCAGAGAACGGCGTGCGGGCCCGCCTTCTCCACGCCATGAATGACCGCGCTCCACATTATTCCCATGGGGCCGGAGTACGGTTGAATGCCCCCCCACTCCCCCCCATCCAGTGCCCTATAGACGGGGCAATGGAAGTGACACCGCCCACACCTAATGCAGAGCAGCGCCTCCCGGAGGACGGGGTGCCTCGCGGCCGCCCGCCTACCGTTATCCACAAGCACCAAGTGGAACTCCCTGGGCCCCCCCTCAGCCGGGCTCACCCTAACCTGCTCCACGTCCCCCCCGGTGGAGGAGGGGGGGCCGGCCACCAGGTTAACGTATGTGGGCGGGTAAAGCCCCGCGTACGCGGCCTGGACGAGGACCTCCATCATTGCGTGGTGAAGCGTGGGCACTATCTTGTCGACCCCAGTAACCGATAAGTGGATGGGGGGGGAGCCACCGTGGTGAACCTTATGTTTCCCTCATTCTCCACAAGCAGCACGGCCCCCTGTGTCCGCAGCCACCGCATTGGCCCCCGTTATGCCACGTTTGCCTTTATGAACTTCTCCCTGAGGAACTCCCTAGCAGCCCTAGCAATGTCGGCCGGGTCCGGCTTCACGTCTATGCCCAGCTTATCCCTAATGACTTGGGCCGCCCGTTCCCGCGTCATGTGCAGTGACGGTGCTATTATGTGGCTAGGCCGCTCCCCCCCAGCTAGTTGAATCAGGAACTCGCCCAAGTCCGTCTCCCACACCTCGTTCCCGGCCTCCCTCAATGCCTCCCTCAACCCCCCCACCTCGGCGGCCACCATTGACTTACCCATCACCACCACCCTTCCCCCCCCGGCCCACGACCCCCCCCTCCACGTACTTCCTGGCCTCCTCAGCGTGGCGGCCAGGTAAGCCCTCCCGCCCAGGGACTTGACGGCAGTCATCGCCTCATCTATGAATCGATCCATGTCGGCCACCACGGCTTCCTTGGCCCTCCTCAACTCGCGGGCCAGCTCCACCACGTAGGGATACTTCTCCAGCACATTCATGGTCCTCGGCACGTTGTGCTCCACCGCCCTCCCTATTGCAATGCCCCCCCAATCCTCCCTCCTCATGATATCGCCTCGGCCAGATCCACCACCCTAACCCCCCCACTGGGGGCGTTCCTGGATAAGTTGCCCAGGCATATGGGGCACGCCACCACTATGGTCTTCGATAGCCTGCTCAAGTCCCTCGCCCTGGCCGCGGCTATGGAGTTGGATAGGGATGGGTTTATGGACTCCACGGGCCCCCCCCGCAGCACATCGACGTGGCGACCCCCCCGGTCACGTATGGGTCCTCCCTCCTGGCCACCCCCCCGGCCTCGTTCAGCAGTCTCCTCGGCGCGTCCCTCAGCCCAAGGTAGCGGGAGTACAGGCATGAGTCGTGCACGACTACTCCCCCCCCTCAACCGCCCCCCCGCTGGGCTTGACTCCCCCCCTGACCAACTCCATGTAATTAACGACATCGGCATCGAGCCGTTGGTACTTGGGCAGCACGTTCTTCAAAAGGTTATGCGTGTGGGGGGTCAATTGTTATTACCCTGCGCGCCCTCCCCCCCAACGCCCTCGCCACGACGGCGGAGTACTCCTTGAATGCCTCCTCGAACCCCAACTCGTACAGCAACGCGCCGGAGTACGGCTCCTCCTCGTATAGGTACCCGAACTCAACCCCCCCGCTCCTCCGAAGCAGCCCGCTATCCTCCTCACCACCCCATTCATTCGCTCCACCTCCGCCTCGTCGGGCTTCGTGAGGGCCCTCATCAATCCCAGAGGCGCCCTCCTGGCAAGCTCCGGCACCCTGGACGCCGCGCCCACTAAGGAGACGAGCTTATTTATGGCCGGCACCAATTGATAAAGGCACGATGTATAGATTATCGTGTCCCCCCCGCCCCCCCTCGGCACTCCAAGCCCCCCTCCGCCCACCTCGTGCACACGCCCTTATCGACGGGGAGGGGAAGCATGGTGCTCCGCAGGTTGCCGATCAAGATATCGCCCAATGCCCTCAGCCAGCTCTCCACCCCCCCAGTCCCCCCCTCCATTGCCTCTTAATAAGCATAGGCCCTCACGGTTTCGAGCGCCCAGGAGGGGGGGAGGCCAGCTTTAAATGCGTCCGCCCCCCCGGTTGCGGAGTGCTCACGCTGATACTGGCGGAGGCGGCGTTGGAGGTGGTGAACGGCGAGGTGCTGGACGTCTCCAGGCATAGGTCCGTGATAAGGCGTCTCCCCAATCCCCACAAGCGGGGGGGCAGGCCGGATATAGTTCACCTCTTCCTCTTGACGGCTATGGGCAGCCCCCTCTCCGCCGCTGGCCTCCTCCGAGTGTTGATCCACACCGTCAACGATGAGATAATAATAGTGGATCCCCGCGAGCGTCCGCCGCAGAACTACAATAACTTCATTGGATTGATGCGGCAGTTATTCCGGCTGGGCTCGGTGCCTCCCAGCGGTTCCCCCCCCTACTCAGGCTGGTGAGGGGGGGCGGGATAGGCGACGCCGTGTCTCTGTCCCGGGCCTCCAGGGTGGTGATGCTTGACGACTCGAGGGGGGGCGTCAAGGTGCCTGCCCGCGACTTGGCGCGCCGTGTTTTATCCCTGGGGGGGACGTGGCCGTCATAATGGGGGGGGATTCCCCCACGGCTCCTTCGAGGAGTCCACGTACGCGGTCGTCCAGGAGGCGTATAGGATAGGGGGGGATAGGCCCATGAGGACGCACGAGGTGGCGTGCAGGTTTTTGGCCATGATTGAGTCGGAGCTGGGCTATTATTGAGACCCGCGGAGGCGGGGGGGGGGGATTTAGGCAAATCTTTATATACCGATGTGGCCGGCGATGGGTATGGCTAAACAGGAAGCCGCGCAGGTCCCCTTATTGGACGCTGAGCTGCGTTCCTCGCAATTATTCGGCGTCGCCGCCGCGTTGGTCTCCACGCTCGCCCTTGCTCTATATATAAGGCTGTACTCCGTCTATTTATGGGGGGGCTATTACATAAACGAGTTCGATCCGTATATAAGGTATTACCTGACTCAATTCATGCTTAGCCTCGGCTCCGTGAAGGGCATCGAGTGGTGGTTGAGCGGCGGCTTCATTAATGGTCATCCCTATAAATTCACCAATTTCTGGTACCCCCCCTGGGGCATCAATTGGGCAATTGTTCTATCGCCGGGAGTCTCGTTCACTGGGCTCCTCTCCTACGACTTATTGAAGCACTTCCACGTATCCCTCCTGTACACGGTAATAATGGTGCCGGGAGTAATAAACGCGTTGTCCGTGTTATCCATGTACTACCTCGGATCCAGGATTGGGGGGGAAGTACGTGGGGGGTTATTATCGGCGGTGTTGACGGCCTACTCCATAATATTCACCCAGAGGGGGGGATCGGCTGGGTGGTTCGCCGACTCAACGCTGTTCCAATTCGTTGTTCCCCCTCGGCTTTGGGCTATTCATAGACGCGTTGAGGAAGAGGGACTGGATACCGTACGCAGTGCTGGGCGCCGCCGTCAACGGCGCCACGGCGTGGCTCTGGGGGGGCTCCTTCACGTTCATAATGAACGTTTATGGCTTGTTCATGATAGTCATGTTGATATATGGAATATACAGGGCGTATAAAGGCAAGGTAATCAATCTCGGCGTTATGGGAATCGGCGTTAGCTTGGAAAGGATCATATACGTTTACCTAGCCACGTACCTGGGCTTCGTCGCGTTCCTATCCATGACCCCCCGAGGTACGGCCTCCACGCGCTCCTCACGCTTGGCGCGGGCATGTCCCTCGCAGCGCTCCTCTCCGTGATAGCGCTTCCCGCCCTCCGCCTCACCCGGGCTCAGGTGAGGAAGGTGGCTGGGTACGGCAAGTACGTGATAGCCGTGGCCGCCGCGGCGGTGGTTGTGGCCGCCGCCTTGACGGGCCTGGGCATAATCCACCTGCCGGGCGGGAAGTTCCTTGGCGCGCTGCTGCCGGTGGCCAGGTCCGCCATAGTGCAGAGCGTTGCTGAGCATTCCCCCCCGACGCCCTTCCACAGCTTCTTCCAAACCGTGACCCTCACGCCTCCCTTCGCTGCGACGGGGGGGATGGCGTTCCTCTTGTCCTCGTTCGACGTGGCTGGCCTATTGATGTCCCTCGCCGCCACCGCCGCCGTCTACTTCGCGTCGTCGGAGGCATGGTTGATAATGCTCCTCGGCTTCTTCTGGTTCCCCCCCCTCACGGCCCTGGGCTTCGTGGTGATGATTAGGTTCCTCATCCAGCGCCGCACGGTGGCCATGCTGGCCCTCGCCGTGTTCATAATCGCCCTCTTCGCCGTGGCGCTGTCGCAGCAAGTGGCTCCTGGGGGGGTGGCCATAGCCGCGGCCCCGCCCCAGATAGTGTCCACCACGTCGCCCGCCGTTCCATCATCGGATTGGTTGGACGCGCTTTACTGGATGCAGATGAACTTGCCTCCCCCACGCCTCCGTGGCGTCCTGGTGGGATTACGGGTATTGGACAGCCATAATAGGGAATAAGAGCAGCTTGGCGGATAACTCCACCGTGAATGGGACGCAGATAGCGCAGATAGGGGGGGAGGCATTCGTCACGAGGAACGTCACAAAGTCCCTCGCCATATTGAGGGAGCTCAAGGCTCAGTACGTGGTGGTCTTCATACCGTACAGCGCAGTCGCCGTCCCGGTTTCGTCGCCCATGGCTGCCCTCAGCATAGGATCCACCACTCAACAAAACATAGATGTGTGCGGCTTGATACCGGAGTACCCCACCGGCGGGGGGGGACTTCGTGAAGAGCTACTGGATGGCGTTGATATCTGGCCACAGCTCCTCGTACATACTGAACGACTTGCTGGGCACGGCCGACCTCACTCAATTCAACACGGAGATAAACGTGCCCCTCAGCAATTCCACTCTCTACCAACTGCTCTTCAATCTGAACGCCGCCTCCCTCTCTGGTCAATTCACGGGATGCATTAACCAGATAGAGAGTAATTCCCAGTTGAGGGGGGGTAACCAGATATTCCCGATACCGCTGTGGTTCTTCAACACCTGGCCTTACTACACCACCGCCTCGTCGCCCTCCAATCAGGTGGGTATTCACATAAACGTGCAGCTAGAGCCGTTCGCGCAGCAGTACGGCTTCAACATATTGAACTCCCCCCCGCCTGCCGGCGTCAACGCCACTCAATGGTTGGAGGGATTGTATGGCTTGCTGTACTACGGTAACTACCTCTCCCCCCGCCTCCTGGGTTCCAATTAGTGTACGTCTCCAGGCCGTACGGGTGGGTGTTGGTGTATAAGGTGAATTACTCGGCTCTGAATGAAACCTCCAAACAGTAATTAGATTCCCTTTAATGCCAAATTAAAACTGCCCGGTTCTAATCAATAACTTCCTATTGGCTGGGTCTCGATATTCTTGGGGGGGCTGGATCAACGCGTCATCTTGCTCTCCATTATCTTAACCACGTCCGGCAACGCGATCTCCGCTCTCTCCCTAATCACTAGATCCGCCTCATCATCCAGCTCCGTGGCGGATTCGTTTATTATGGCCACCTTGCCCCCCGTGTTTCTTAACTATGAGGGGCAGTTCGTTGGCGGGGGGGCCACGGCTAGGCTTGTTCCCACGACGAGCAGTAGATCAGCGTTCTTGGCCATATAGAATGCCTTCATGTATTCCCGCCTCGGCACGTCCTCGTTGAATAGAACTATGTTGGGCCTCAGCACGGCGCCGCACTTGGGGGGGCAGATTGGCGTGAACCCGGTCCTCCAACTGCTTATCGCTGTGGTTATGGGGGACCACGGCGCCGCACTTGGGGGCACGCGGCGGCGTCCAGCTACCGTGTATTGGAACTACGGCGTTGGAGCCCGCCTTCTCGTGAAGCATGTCCACGTTTTGCGTTATTATGCCGCACAGCCTTCCCATTCTTTCCAGCTCTGCCAGGGCTATGTGTGCGGCGTTGGGCGCGGCGTCCCTCACGTATTGGTATATCTCCATCACGCAGCTCCACACGGCGTCTGGATCTACCTTCATCTCGTCGCCCGTGCAGTTATCCGGGCTCACCCTGCTCCAAAGCCCATTGGCGCCCCCCCTGAAGTCGGGTATCCCACTGGCCGTGCTTATGCCTGCCCCCCCGTCAATGCCACCGCGCACTTGGCCTCCATTATCATGTCGGCCAGCCTCTCGTGCTGATTGCTCATCTATGATGATTCCGCGTTGTCGCTAATAAATGTTTTTTCGTTTTAATTAGTAGAAATCGCTCTTGATTGCATGGCTAGGATTAATATATATTTAGCAATGCTTAAATAGGTAAAGTAAATAGATGCGCGTGAAGCTATCGGAGAGATACGCGCACTTCGATACCAAGGTACCGGACATATTGTCTTGGGCCAGGGGCGGCGTCATAAACATGGCAGGCGGCATTCCAGATCCATCAACGATACTCCCCCCCGAGATAGTCGACATAGCCATGGAAGTAGTCAAGCAACGCGGCGCCTCCGCGTTTCAGTACGGGGACTCACAGGGATTGCCGGAGCTTCGGGAAGAGATAGTGAGGCTCAAGGGCTTCGGGGGGGATCCAAGCGGCGTGGTGGTAACTGTTGGAAGTCAAGAGGGGGGGCTGGACCTGATTGGAAAGACATTCCTGGCTCCCATGACGCCGTCGCCGTGGAGGACCCAACGTACTTCGTGGCCCTCCCAGCGTTCAAGACATACGCGTCCCGCGTCGTTCCAATACCTCTAACCGAGGAGGGGCTGGACCTGGATGGGCTGGAGGCAGCGGCTAGGGTCGGGCTTCGACTGCTTTACCTAATGCCCTCCCTCCAAAACCCGACGGGCAGGGTAATGAGCCTGGAGGAGAGGAAGGCAGTGCTGGAGCTGGCGGAGAGGTACGATTTCCAGGTGGTGGAGGACGACCCCCCCTACAGCCCCCCCCTAGCCGTATCGGAGCTCCCCCCCCAAGCATGGCGAGGCTAGGCGGCGACAGGGTTATTCACCTCTCCACGTTCAGCAAAACAATCGCCCCCCCGGCCTCAGGATTGGCTTCATAATTACTACCAATGAGGCCGCCTCCGCCCTAGCCAACGTGAAGAGCGCGACCACCATATCCACGCCCCCCATCACGCAATTGATAGCCGCCGAATTCCTGAGGCGGGGATTGATGGTTAAATCCGTTGAGAGGGCTAGGCGGCTTTACTGGGAGAAGCTGGCAGCCGCCTCCGAGGCCCTCAAGGCCTCCGGCGTTTCCTTCCAGGAACCGGTTGGCGGCTTCTTCATTTGGTTGAATGCCGGGGGGGTGGACACGGAGGAATTGCTCCGCGCCGCGTTGAGGCTGGGAGTGGCCTTCATGCCGGGCCGCTTCTTCTCCGTCTCCGGCGGCTTCACCACTTGGCTGCGCATGAGCGTGTCTCAGACCACGGTCGGGGGGAGGCAAGAAGGGGGGGAGTCAAGCTTTTGATTGAGGCGATTGAGTCGATCAAGAAATAGATTCGAGGCCTCCTTGTTCACAGATAGATATAAAAACTTTTCTTATTATCTATCCCCCCCTATGTCATTACTTGCATTCATGCCTGAAATAATAGCTGCCCTAGCGGTGGCCCTCGCGGCCGTTCTAGTGATTTTGCTGTTGAGGCAGAGAGGGCAGAGGCAAGCCCCCCCAAAGCAGCAATCCAAGGCACAAACGCCCCAGCAATCCAAGGCGAACCAGCAGAGGTCCCCCCCTCAATCCCCCCCTCCCCCCCCTCTCCATCATCAACGCCTCCACCCAAGCAGGGACTCCAAGCGGCGAGGCCAGCGGGCGATGTAAGGCCCATTCCCCCCCCTCCTCCCCCCCCTCCTCCCCCCCCGCCCGATTCCCTGGGTAGCTGGAGTCGCAGGTGAGCGAGCTGTGGTCCGCCTTGAAGGAGTTGAGCGAGAAGTTGGAGGAGGTGCGGGAGGAGGTGCGGGGGGGGATGTCTAAGTCCCACATAGAGTATGCCTACGCGCAGGTGGGTTACATTCCATCCTCGCTGGATGAGTTGAGGGAGTTGTTGTCCCTGGATGGCATAGCAATAGTGGCCGGCGGCTCCGTGGTGGAGAGCAGCGGCTCTGTGGACAGCGGCTCGGCTGGGTTGCTGGATCAATTGGGGGCGAGCGTCTTGATGAGGGTCAGGAACGGGGGGGTGTATGAGTACTTGATAAAGTTGAAGGATGAAAGGATACTGGTGATCTCTTCATCCAAGTATTACGATGAGAATTCAATTAACTTGTTGAAGACAATAGTAGAGCAGTACGGTGAGTACTCATCGCGTTGACCATCATTGATGCAGTGCGTGGAACTTCTCGTCACTGATCGGACCGTCCCCCCCGTCTCAACACTGAGCTGGTCTCTTGAGGAAGCTATTTAAACTATTCGTTGATTCGCCGATCCATGCCGTTGGATCTAAACGAGCGCCCCCCCATCCTGGTCTTCTGGGAAACCACAAAGGCCTGCCCCCCCTCTCCTGTAGGCATTGCAGGGCTAACGCCATATTGAAGCCGCTTCCCGGGGAATTGACCACCCAGGAGGGGCATCGCTTGATAGAGGACGTGGCCAGCTTCGGGAGGCCCTACCCCCCCATAATAGTGTTCACGGGCGGCGACCCCCCCTCATGAGGAGCGATATATTCGAGCTGATAGGCCACGCCAGGGACCTGGGGGTGCCCACTGCATTGTCGCCGGCGGTATCATCGTCTATAAACGACGAGAACCTAGCCGAGATAAAGAGGCTGGGGGTCTCCAGCGTCTCCATAAGCCTGGACGGCGCATCGCCGACCACGCACGAGTTCGTGAGGAGAGTGGAGGGGCACTTCGAGAGGACGCTGGCCGCCATGAAGATGCTGAGGGAATTCGGCATACCGTTTCAAGTCAACTCGACGGTCATGAAGATGAACGTCGAGGAGCTCCCCCCTCCTCTTCAAGTTGGTGAGGGACAGCGGGGGGGCGAACGCGTGGGAGGTCTTCTTCCTCATACACGTGGGCCGCGGAACCGGGCTGGAGTCCCTTGATCCGGCGGAGGCGGAGGATGTGGTTAACTTCCTATACGATGCCTCGAAGTTCGGCGTGCAGGTGAGGACCGTGGAGGCGCCGTTCCATAGAAGGGCGGTTCTTCAGCGGTACGCCGTTGAGTCGGGTAAGGTAAGGGCTGAGATAAGTCTCGGCCCGCTCTACAAGCAATTGAGGCGCGGCCTGGAGGAGTTGGTGGGAGAACCACCTGGCCCGCCGGCCAAGCCCCAATTCGCCAGGACCAGGGATGGGAATGGCATAATATTCATTGGCTATGATGGGACGGTCAGCCCAAGCGGCTTCCTGCCCCCCTCTCCCTGGGCAACGTTAGGAAGGAGGGCCTCGTAAAGATATACAGGGATAACCCCCCCGTGTTGAGGGCGATAAGGAGAGCTGAGTTCGGGGGGGCAGGTGCGGCTCGTGTGAGTATAGGTTCATGTGCGGCGGCTCCAGGTCCAGGGCATTCGTGGAGAACGGGGGGGACCGTTGGGGGGGAGGATCCTCTCTGCCCCTACGTCCCCGGCTCGCTCAACGTGCTAGGACCCCCTCGGCGTGGAGTAGGGGGGGAAGGTGTTATCCGTCCACTTGAGACGCACAGTGTGGACCGGATAGGCGGGTGTTACCTTAAAGGTTTAAATTGAAGGAGGGAAGTCCCCCCCTCATTATGAAGGAATTACCACAGGAATTCAGCGGCATATATGAGGTAAGGAATGGAGTACCCGTATTCAAGGCTTACCTGGCCGGGGGGGAGTGGGTGCAGGCAAGCGAGGTGCAGGACGTGCGCAGCCCCCATAGATGGGAGCCTGCTGGCCAAGGTGCCGCGGCTGGACTTCCAAGCCATAGACGCCGCGCTTCAACGCATGCATGATGAGGGCAGGTTCGACATAAGGGACACGCCGGGCGAGAAGAGACTGGAGATCTACCATAAGGCGGCGGACCTCCTCCTTAAGTTCAAGGATTACTTCGTGGACGTGTTGGTGTTGAATAATGGAAAGACATACCCGGCCGCCGAGGGCGAGGTCAAGGCGGCGGCTGAGAGACTCAGAGTAGCCGACCTGGACGTGAGGAAGATATACGGAGAGTACGTTCCAGGTGATTGGAGCACGGAGACCCTGGAGGCGGAGGCCGTCATAAAGAGGGAGCCGCTGGGCGTGGTGCTGGCGATAACCCCCCCCTTCAACTACCCTCTATTCGATGTGGCCAATAAGGTGGTGTACTCAACGGTGGCCGGCAACGCCATAATGGTGAAGCCCGCCTCCTCCACCCCCATAATAGCCCTAATGTTCGCCAAGGTGCTGGAGATGGCCGGCTTCCCCCCGCCGAGCCCTCTCCATAATAACGCTCCCCGGCTCCCAGATGAGTAGGGCCGTCTCAGATCCGCGGGTGTCCGTGGTGTCCCTGACGGGCAGCACCGAGGCCGGGCTGGAGGTCATTAAAGCGGGCGGGATTAAGCAGTACATAATGGAGCTGGGCGGCGGCGATCCAGCAATAGTTCTATCTGATGCCGACATAGGCTCCGCCGCGTCGAAGATAGTTACCGGGATCACCAGCTATGCGGGCCAGCGTTGTGACTCCATAAAGTTCATATTCGCGGAGCCCCCGGTATACGATGAGTTGAAGCGGAGGATAGTGGAGGAGCTGAGCAAGGTGAGGGTGGGGGGGGATCCAAGGGAGAGCGGCGTGACCATGGGCCCCCCTAATAGATGAGGCCACCGCGGAGGAGGTAGTGAAGGCGGCGCAGGACGCTGTGTCCAAGGGCGGTAAGATCCTGCATGGGGGGGAACCAGGAGGGGGGGAACTACATAGAGCCGACGCTGGTTGAGGTGAGCAAGGACGTGCTCCCCCAGCCTCTATCTCTACAAGAAGGAGGTGTTCGCCTCCATTGCGGCCATAACTGAGGTGAACAGCATAGATGAGGCCATTCGCCTATCCAACGGCCGCAGTTATGGACTGGACGCAGCCATATTCGGGGGGGAGGACATCAACAAGATACGGAAATTAATGAGGCTGCTTGAGGTGGGGGGGGCCATATACATAAACGACTACCCGAAGCACGGCATAGGCTACTTCCCGTTCGGCGGCAGGAAGGACTCAGGAGTGGGAAGGGAGGGCGTGGGCTACACGATAGAGTCAGTAACGGCGTATAAGAGCATAGTCTATAACTACAAGGGCAAGGCATCTGGGAGTACATGTAACTCACTCAAGCACTGTTATCGACATGTCGTCCTCATACGATATCGTGCAAATGAACTCCGCCTCATCTCTCCCGGCGTTCTCGATGGAGTGCGGCTCCCCCCCCGGCCCCCCCGTGAAGAAGAAATCGCCCGGCCCCCCCAAAACCCTTTCCTCCTCGTTTATCCTGACCCTCAACGCGCCTCTCAATATTACGACCGCCTCCGTGTATTTATGCTTGTGCAGCGGCATCCTGCCGCCGGGCTCCACCGTGAATCTCCTCACGGCGTACTTTGATGAACCATTCTCCTTTGTTATCAACCATTGAATGCGGAACCCGCGGGTTCCCCCCCTTATGGTGGACCCCCCCACGTCGCTGCTCGGCACGTCCCTTATCGAACCAAACAGCATGCATTAGCACTTAGGCCCGGGTTTTAAAGGCTCCTCCCAATCATTCCCCCCCGAGCAGTTTTTCAGCGAAAATCCGCCCCCCCTTCCCCCCCCATTTCTGATTTTACGATAGGATAACATTGGTGGACCGGCCGGGATTTGAACCCGGGATCTCCCGCATGCCAAGCGGATATCCTTCCAGGCTAGACTACCGGCCCTAAACCTCCCATTTTAGGCTCATTTTTTAAGGTTTTTCCTAGCACTTATCCAGCATGTGGGGGGGAACCAGCGTCGAATCCATTGTCTTCCTTATCACGTATCCCCTGCACTTAATCGCCTCCAGGGGGCTCCCGGCCCCCCCCTAATGTACTCGCCCTCCTCATCGTAGAGAACAGCCACTGCCCCCCCTGACATCAATGCGCCGGCGAAGTCCTCCGCGAAGTTATCGCCGACGTGCATCACGACGTCCGGCTCCCGGCCCTCTGCCAACATTGTGACGGCCGTGTCGAATATGTAGGGATGAGGCTTGGCGTAGCCCACCTCGTCGGCGAAGACGCCGTAATCTATGTACTTCTCAAGCCCGAACCTGTTCAGCACGGCCCTGGACGCCTTGCCTGGCCAAAACACCACATTGGACACAAGCCCGACCCGCCACCCCCCCTCCTCCTTGAATATGGCCAATGCCTCCGAGGCGCCCTCTATGGGCGACATGTTGACGCTGTTGATCACCGTGTCCGAAATCACGTTGAGCAGATCGGATATGTATCTATCGCTGGGCCTTATGCCGTACTTCTTGGCCACCTTCATTAGGAGCTGCCTAACGTTCTCCGCGGGCGGGGACAGCGCCATACTGCTGGTTCGAGCCGCCTTCACCTCCCTCTCAACGGCCAAGTAGAACTCAAGCACTGCATTATACGAGACCTCGTAGCCCAACTTATTGAAGTACTTGGCAACGTTGCTCGCCACCTCGCTCCTCAATTTATCCGTGTACCTTATCAATGTATTATATACATCGAACGTCACAATGCGGATGGACATAAGGTACTTACTCGTTTCAAGTTAAAAAACCTTGCTATTTAAATTGAAACACCCCCCCATTCAAGGAATCCAGCAGCAATGATCGGTTGAAAACCTTATAGAATGGGGAAGCTAATAGCGTTACCAATAATTGGACACGCAATTCATCCAACCATAAGACAGCCCCCGCCCTGAGACGTGAATATCATGTATTATTTAACCAGTTTATTGTTTCCCTTATATGAAAGGCTTGGACTGGTTCTGCCACTGATTCTGGGGGGCTTGGTGGTCTACACGCCGGGCCCCCGCCTCATTAATGGTGGGATACGCGTGTCTTGCCGTGATGTTTCTCCTTTTAAATCTTGCTCCTCCGCCTATCGCTATCACCGCCGGCTTATCAGTTATTTATAGAGGTCGGCAATAGGCGAGCGCATGGATCCGGAGTTCGCGGAGCTGGTTATGGAGGCTCAGTACGATTTTCCAATAGTGGATAGGCCCTTCGAGGAGTTGGGTAAGAGGCTGGGTAAGAGCGAGTCCTGGGTAATGGATGCTCTCTCCAAGGCTAAGGAGAGGAATCAGTTGAGGAGGATAGGAGCGTTGACTAACTATAAGGCACGGAAGCAAATAGCGGCGTTAGTGGGCCTCCGGGTTCCCCTGGATAGGGTGGATAGGGTGGCGTCTGCCATAAACCTGGATAAGACGGTTACGCATAACTTCCTGAGGGATCATCCCAGGTACAGCATTTGGTACGTGACCAAGGCCCCCACCACCGCCGAGCTGGAATCCAAGGTAAGGAAGATAGTGGATGAGTTCTCCATAGAGGACCACGTTATACTCTACGCGGAGCGGACCTATAAGATAGATGTTAAGTTCGATGTGTTGAGGGGGGGGTCTCCCGGGCCAAGATGAGGATAATACCGGAGACTGTTCCAACGATAGAGGACACGGGCCTGCCCAGGCAGTTCTTCGACTCCATAAGGTCGATAAAGATAGTGGAGAGGCCATTCGATGAGGCGGCGGCCATCGTTGACATGCCCGTCGGCAAGCTGGTGGATCTGCTGAGCGACTTGAGGCAGCGCGGCGTGGTTCGGGATTTCTATGCAATGTTCGACCCGGATGCGGTGGGCATAAGAGAGAACTCAATGGTTGTGTTCAACGCCACCGATGCCCAATGCGAGGGCGCGGCATTAATAGATGAGTCGACCCACGTGGTGAAGAGGATACCGGTCCCGGGTAAGTGGGATTATAATTGCTACTTCATGATTCACGCCGCCAGCAAGGAGATACTGGAGGAAACGGTAAGGAAGAGGCTGGGCGAGTTGGGCGTGGGGGGGGAGTACAGGTTGGTCTACAGCTACGTAATCTGCTGTATGACATGGGCAAGAGAATCGAGGGCTAGTCCAGCCTGGTCCGTTTAAGTAATGAAGAGGAAGGCGTTGAATTAATGGCTGCGGCGGAAGCACGCTCAATACTCGTGCTTCTTTGGGGGGGCCCTCCCGGTTACCTTAAGCGAGATCTGGGCCGCCGCCAGCCTGGCCGCTGGAACCCTGTAGGGCGATGCGCTAAAGTAATTGAGCCGTCGCCCACGGCAGATCCAAGTATCTCTATCGACTTGGGGGGGTCTCCCCCCCATGCTCCCCCCCGCATATGCCTATCTCGATGTCCTTCTTCGCGTTCCTGGCTAGCTCTATTGCCATCTTCATCAGCTTCGCCACCCCTCCGGCATCTATGGTGGTGAAGGGATCGTAGGGAAGCAAGCCAAGCTCCAGGTACTTGCTCATGAACTTGTTCTCCACGTCGTCCCTGCTGAAGCTGAACACTGCCTGGGTCAAGTCATTTGTTCCGAAGCTCATGAAATCCACCCGCCTCGCCACCTCGTCGGCGGTCAAGCACGCCCTGACGGTCTCCATCATGGTTCCCACCTTGAATTCAATGGATCGCCCGCTGGCCTTGAATGTCTCCTCGGCTGTGGGCTTCACGACGTTGCTCACGACGTAATCCAATTCCTTGGCCTCGGCCACTTGGGGGGGAATCATTATCTGAACCCTAACGTCTCTCCCCCCCATCTTGGCCAGCTCCACCCCGGCCTCCAGTATGGCCCTCACCTGCGCCCTATATATGTCAGGGAAGGTTATTCCAAGCCTAACTCCCTGTGCCCCATCATCGGGTTAGCCTCCATTAATGCCCTAACCCTGGCCAGCATCCTCTCCTTCTCCTTATCCGGGGGGGCTCCCCTCGCCCTGGCCCTCTCCACCTCGCTTATCAACTCGTCGAGGCTGGGGGGGAGGAACTCGTGGAGGGGGGGCGGGTCGAATAGCCTTATCGTGACCGGCAACCCCCCCTCCATTACTCCCAGTATCTCCATGAAGTCTTGCCTCAGCATTGGGATTAACTCGTCCAGCAGCGACTTCCTCTCCTCCTCGCTCTCCGCCAGTATTATGCGCCTGAACAGCTCCAGTCGTCCCGGCGCCTGAACATCCTCTCCGTCCTGAGAAGCCCTATCCCCCTCGCCCCGAACTTCCTGGCTATCGATGCATCCTCCGGCGTGTCCGCGTTGGCCCTTATGCCGTATATGGACACGGAGTCCGCCAGGTCTAGGAACTCGAAGAACTCCCTGGGCAGCTTGGGCTCCACCGTTCCAACCTTCCCCCCCGCGTAAACGTTGCCGCTGAAGCCATCTATGGTGATCCAATCCCCCCTCCCTCAGGACGGAGTCGCCGACTCGCATCTCCTTCCTGGAGTAATCCATGCGTATCTCCTCCGCCCCCCCACCACGGCCGGCTTCCCAATGGCTCTGGCCACCACGGCCGCGTGGCTCGTCATGCCTCCCCCCCTGCTGGTCAGTATGCCCACCGCCGCGTAGAAGCCGTGCACATCATCTGGCTTGGTCTCCTCCCTGGCCAGTATCACCTTCTCTCCCTTCCTGGCCCACTCAACGGCGGAGTCAGGGTCGAACACGATCCTTCCGCTCACCGCTCCCGGGATGATGGGAGGCCCTTGGCGAGGGGTTTCGGGGCGTTCGCCTCGTCTATTCGTGGGTAGAGCATTTGAGTTATGTGGTCCGGCTTCACCCTCATCACGGCCTCCTCCCTCGTTAACACGCCCTCCTTGTACATATCCATGCTTGTCTTCACCATCGCTATCGGTCCCATCTTGGCATTCCTGGTTTGGAGGAACCAGAGCTTTCCCTTCTCTATGGTGAATTCCACGTCCTGCACCTCCTTCTTATGCCTCTCAAGCATCTTGGAGTACTTATACAGCTCATCATAGACCTCCGGCATGTCCTCCTTAAGCTTCGATATTGGCCTGGGCGTGCGGATCCCCGCCACCACGTCCTCTCCCTGGGCGTACGGCAGGTACTCGCCGTACAGCTCGTTCTCTCCCGTGGATGGGTTCCTCGTGAACAGCACGCCAGTGGCTGATCTCCAATCGGCGTTGCCGAACACCATCGACACTATGGCCACCGCGGTGCAATCAGCTATGTCGGGAGTTATCCTATTGGCCTCCCTGTAGAACTTCGCCCTGGGGGGGAGTTCCATGACTTGAAGACGGCATCTATGGCCAGCTCCAACTGCTT
Organism: Thermocladium modestius JCM 10088; assembly: GCA_001315925.1. Lineage (GTDB taxonomy): Archaea > Thermoproteota > Thermoprotei > Thermoproteales > Thermocladiaceae > Thermocladium > Thermocladium modestius. The sequence continues at coordinate 46,652 of BBBF01000006.1, forward strand.
CCAGGGGGGGTCCTCCACCAAGTACCCAACATCAGCCTTGTATATGGCCTTGTACTCCTCTATCAATTCCTTTAATCCCTCCACCGGTATCTCGGGGGGGTCCTCCTTAACTCCATACTTGGCTTTAATCTTGTTCAACGATTCATTGAATCTCTCCTCCTTTATTCCGAGCACTATCTTTCCAAACATGGAGAGGAACCTCCTGTAGGCGTCAAGCGCGGCGTGCTCGCTGTTTATGTACTTGGCTAGGCCCTTCACTGTTTCATCGTTCAACCCTAAATTCAGCACCGTATCCATCATGCCCGGCATGGAGACCGCCGCGCCCGACCTGACGCTGACCAGCAGTGGGTTGGCGGGGGGGTCCCCGAACCTCCTTCCCATCTTCTCCTCAATTCTATGCATGCCCGTCCTCACCTCCTCCATCAATCCATCCGGCAGCTTATTGTCCCTGTAATACTTCTTGCACGCTTGAGTGGTTATCACCAGGCCATAAGGAACGGGGAGGCCCAGCTTGGTCATCATGACCAGGCCGGATGCCTTGCCTCCCAGCAGCTTCACGTCATCTGGATTAGCCTCATCGAACATGTATGTATACTTCATGTGTTTATTGGAATAAATGAGGTAAATAAGCTTTAAGCATTAGATAGATTAAGGCATGCCAAACGACGCGGTGGTGGCGCGACGCGCATGCCCAGGGCGTTGGATCGCCCCCCCCGCGACTCCCCATCCAAGGACCCGCTCCTCGGCTTCTGAATCTACCTCGCCTGCGCATTCGCCGTGAGGGGGGGAGTCATGCCTCAATCAAGTGATTTTCCTTTTCCATTTTTGGCTGCGATCGATGGGGGGGCTCCGCGCATTCCGTGCATGCACGCGTTGAATCAAGCATTCCTTGCTCCCTCGTTTACCTGCTCAAGCGTTCTGAATCTGGTCTCCACGCCGGCTAGGTACCACGTCAATGCGGCAGCGAAACCCAGTCCCCATAATCCGGCGTTGTAGATTATATATTCATTTATTGTGAAGCCAGCCGTGAAGAAGATAGACGCCATGTATATGACATAGGCCGAGGCCCTAACAGCCGCAATCCCAATGGATCTGGTCCTGGTCGGAAATAGTTCCGGTTCAAGCACAACCCTAGCGGCCCAGCCCAGCTCTCCGAATACGCCGTTGATCAGCAGCAGTAGCAGGAAGGTCATTAAGTTGCTAGGCATGAGCAGCAATTGAGGTATGAATAACATCATCGTTATGAATCCCCCCAGGTAAGCCATTAAGGTAAACGATTTGACGCCGATCCTCCTAAGCATTATTATGCCTACCGCGCCGCCCACGGCCTCTCCCAGGTTATATAAGAACACTATCCATGATGTTAACCTCGGAAATAAGTAGGGTCCCATTACCAAGGCCAGTAGAGCGTAGGTAAGCACGATTGTTATTGCCATGGATGCAAGGACGAATATCCTCAGCCTTAGGCTGCTTGAACCAATTAAGTTGTTTTTCCTGCTTGACCTGAACAGCATCCAGCGGTAGGATTCCGGTATCATAAATCTAGTCAACAGCATTATGGCTAGGGCCACCCCCCCTATGGTCGCGCCGTAGAATTCCCTCTGTAGGTTAATTGACATGCTAGTTACCAAGGCCAAGACGGCGGCCACTGCCGCGCCTATGTTAGCCGAGTTGGTCACACCAATGAGCACCTCCTCCCTCCTTCTTGTCGGCATCATCTCGGCCAGATAGGCCAATGCGGTGGGCTCCTCTCCTCCTAGGCCAAACTCGGCCATCGCTATTCCAGCCATTAATCCATACACGTTGTTGGCGGATAATATGAGCAATGCACCAATGCCGTAGAGCGCGAGCGTCACCATGAAGGTATACTTCCTGCCATACGAGTCCGAGAGCTTGCCTACCGCTAGATTACCCGCAGTTAATGCGGTCGGCGCCGATAGTAGGACGTATTCAACCATGTCTTGCGGCACGAAGGGCCATCGAGTGGTCAGGGGGGGCGCCAGCGCCAGCAGGAAGCCCCATAGGAACATTCCCAGAGATATCGATATTATTGCCATCCATTGATTAATGCCCAATCCGCCGGCGTCCAGCGACTCCAGTTCTTCCCAGCCCGGCCTTTCGTTATTATTCATAGGTTATTTATGTCAAATAAATAATTTATAAGCATTGCAGCACAGCCCAATGCATATGGATCGCGGCGGCCCACGGGATTAATTTCGAAAATGAGATGAATACAGGCCTTGATGAAATGACGACGAGCCTCGCCCTTAAGGGCGGGGGAGGGGGTCAGGTTGAATGTAATGGAGAAATGACATAGGTTGGGTTCATATCGATGCAGGAAAACGCCCGCCAACTGAAACGCCCGTTGGAAAATGTTTTTAATTCGGGGAGCCCGTCTTTCGCCCGATAAATCATGTTCGACACCTCTCTGGTAAAGCAAAAGATGGACGTGCATCCAAGGCCAACAATATGGAGCATAAATGCACTCGAGAAGGAGGGCTTGGCCAAGGTATCGAAACTCCCCCCCATAACCATAAAGATATTGCTTGAGAACATGTTGCGGAACTATGATGGAAAGGTCGTGACGGAGGAGGACGTGATGGCGGTGGCCAACTGGAGCCCCCCCAGCGGCTCCGATAAGGAGCTCCCATACAAGCCGGCCCGCGTCATAATGCAAGACTTCACCGGAGTTCCATTGGTGGCCGACTTGGCTGCAATGCGGGACGCGGTGAAGAGGCTGGGCTCGGATCCCGGTCGAGTCAATCCAATAGTCCCCTCGGAGCTCGTCATAGATCACTCGGTTCAGGTTGATTACTTCGGCACGGGATACGCGCTCGACATGAACATGGAGAAGGAAATGGAGCGCAACAGGGAGAGATACATGTTCCTGAAGTGGGCTCAATCCGCCTTCAATAATATGCGGATAGTGCCGCCTGGGCGCGGCATAATTCACCAGGTAAATATGGAGTACCTGGCCAGGGTCGTGTTCGTCTCCGACACCGGCTCGGGGGGGCCAATTGCTTATCCGGACACGGTAATAGGAACGGATTCGCATACTACCATGATAAGCGGCATAGGGGGGGGTTCTGGGTTGGGGGGGGAGTGGGGGGGCGGGATCGAGGCGGAGGCAGTGATGCTGGGCCAGCCCCACTACATACAGGTTCCCCAAGTGGTTGGAGTGAAGTTGACGGGAGAGTTGCAGGAGGGAGTCACCGCCACGGACTTGGCGCTCACCATAACGGAGCTCCTAAGGAAGAGGGGGGGAGTGGTCGGCAAGATAGTTGAGTTCTACGGTCCCGGCTTGAAGTACCTGCCACTTGGGATAGGGCAACTGTGGCGAACATGGCTCCCGAGTACGGGGGGGCAACCACGGGATACTTCCCTGTGGATGAGGATACCATGAAGTACTTGGCGCTCACGGGCAGGGATGAGGCGTCCCTCAAGCTGGTGGAGCAGTACCTCAAGGTGCAGGGAATGTTCCACACAGGAGATGAGGAGCCCAATTATAGCGAGGTGATTGAGGTGAACTTGGATAAGGTAGAGCCATCCATAGCGGGTCCAAGGAATCCCGAGGAGAGAATACCGTTGAAGAAGGCGAAGCAGGCCATGACTGAGTTGATACTATCGTTCAGCAAGGAGAAGAAGGAGGTTCCGGTCGAGATAAACGGCACCACGTCGACGCTGACCCATGGGTCCCTTATAATAGCCGCCATAACCAGTTGCACCAACACGTCGAATCCCACGGTGATGCTGGGGGGGCGGGCTTGGTTGCAAAGAAGGCGGTGGAGAGGGGGGGCCTCAGGGCGCGGCCCTACGTCAAGACTAGCCTGGCGCCGGGCTCCACCGTGGTTACCGAGTACCTGAAGAACTCTGGCCTACTGCCTTACCTAGAGGCCTTGAACTTCCACGTGACGGGGGGGTACGGTTGCACCGTGTGCATTGGGAACACGGGTCCAATACCGGAGCCGTTGCCAAGGCCGTGAGGGATGGGAATCTCTACGCCACCGCTGTTCTTAGCGGCAATAGGAACTTCGAGGGCAGGATACATCCATTGGCCAGGGGGGGCGCGTTCCTGGCCTCCCCAATGCTTGTAGTGGTGTACGCTTTGGCGGGGGGGAGAATGGATATAGACCTCTATAACGAGCCCATAGGCATCGATCCCAACGGTCGTCCCGTCTATATGAGGGATATATGGCCAACCATGGCTGAGATAAAGGAGGCCATACAGAATGCCCTAGTCCCGAGCTGTTCAAGGAGAAGTACTCAGACGTATTCAGGGGGGGCAATCAATTGTGGGAGCAATTGAAAGCACCCAGCGGTGAGCTGTATGCTTGGGATCCATCGTCCACCTACATACGGAAGCCGCCCTTCTTCGACGACGTGTCGCTGGAGCCCAGTAAGGTTAGCAGCATAAAGGGCGCCCGCGTCCTCTTGTTGTTGGGGGGGGATAGGATAACCACGGATCACATATCGCCCGCCAACGCCATACCAATCGATAGCCCAGCCGGCAAGTACTTGCTGGCCAATGGAGTGAAGCCTGAGGACTTCAACACATATGGTTCCAGGAGGGGGGGCAATCACGAGGTAATGATGAGGGGGGGTGGGTTCAGCAACGTGAGGCTGCGCAACCTGTTGGTGGATAGGGAGGGCGGTTGGACCGTGTATCTTCCAACGGGGGGGAGGTGATGAGCGTCTACGATGCGGCCATGAAGTATAAGGAACAGGGGGGGATTCCCCCTCATAATACTGGCTGGAAAGCAGTACGGCACCGGCAGCTCCAGGGATTGGGCGGCCAAGGCGACTTACTTGCTGGGGGGGGTGAAGGCAGTGATAGCGGAGAGCTTCGAACGCATACACAGGAGCAATTTGGTTGACATGGGCGTCCTGCCGCTTCAATTCAAGGATGGTCAAGGATGGAAGTCGCTCGGCTTGACCGGTAAGGAGGTCTTCGACATACTTGGAATAGAGGACATATCGCCCCCCCATAAGGAGTTGACGGTAAGGGCGACGGGACCCGATGGTAAGGTAATCGAGTTCAACGTGATTGCCAGGCTCGACACGGAGGTGGAGGTCGAGTATTACCGCCATGGCGGCATACTGCCCTTCGTGATGAGAAAGATAATAAGCTCTTCTTGAGAGATCGTCGAAATCGGAGGGCAATATTTATATTTTTAATAGACAATAGTCGATAGTGCACAACATAGATAAGGGCATAGTGGATGACATAGCGGCCCGAATAGCGGGCGAAATAGTTCTCTCCGAGTCCCCCCCGGGGAAGGCCATGAGGAAGTGGCGCGAGTACTTCGGCTTGTCCCAGATAGAATTGGCTGTGAGACTAAACACGACGCCGAGCGTGATAAGCGATTATGAGTCGGGCCGCCGTAAGTCGCCGGGGGCTAGGTTTTTGAAGAAATTCGTGGACGCCGTCCTCGGCATAGAGCTGGAGAGGGGCGGTTACAAGATACAATTGCTGATCCAGCAACTATCCCTGGGCGAGAAGTACTGGCTCGCAGTGATAGACATGCGGGATTTCTACTCCCCCCCCATACCCTTCGATACGTTCCTGAGGAGCATAAGGGGAACCGTTATAGTGCCCCCCGCCGGTCGACTACATGGACGTGCATGGATACACGGTGGTGGATAGCATTAAGTTGATACTGGATGTTCCATCCCATGAATACTTCAAGCTATACGGAACCACGACGCAGCGCGCCGCCATATTCATCAACGTGAAGTACGGCCGTTCCCCCCCTCTAATAGCGCTGAAGTCCATGATGCGTTCGCCAACTTCAGGCCATCGGTCATTATACTCCACAACGTCGAGAGGCCTGATTACTTGGGAATAGAGATAGCTAGGAAGGAGAGGGTGCCCCCCCTCGCCATAACAAACATGCCGATGGATGAAATGCTGGAGCAATTGAGGGGGGGTCTAGGCAAGAAAGAGGAGGGCTAGCGACCCACGCCGCTTTTGCTCCCCGGTCCATGAGCTGAACGACTCAGCCGTTGGCTTTCCAATCACTCCTCATCAAAGGGAACCCACATCACAGCGACAATGCCCTATACATCCTTAGCCAAGTGTACAGGCTCTCCCCGCCCGCCACCAGCTTCTCTCTCATGGCCTTATAGGCAGTTATGTATCCCCCCCTATGCACTAGGTAGGCGTAGAACGCGTTCATTTTAGCCCTAACCACGTTGGCTTATCGGAGTTGCTGGAGAGAATCGTTATGTTATACGCGTACTTCTCCATCAATTCCTTATCGGCCCTGGACCACTTCTGGTACAGCCTCTCCAGGCTTAGGAGGAACTCGTCTATATATTGCTTATAATTATCCTTCACGTTTCTCTCCAACAATGTGCCGACCCTGTTTTTCCAATCCACTTCGCTCATGGAAATTCAATTATCCGGCGGCACTTTATAAAGGTTATTGAAAATGTTGACGAGCTACCGGTCGCCGTTGCGGATAACAAGCCTAAGTCTGGTCTCCAGCCTCCTCCTCCAGATGGGGTCCCCCCCGTCACCCTCAGCATCACTAAGTGAAATAAGAGGTCCACCGCTATTCCGGCGTCGCTGGGCCTTCCAAGCACGTACCTAGCGAGACCCGCCTCGCTCAGCCCGCTTCTAACCAACTCGATCAATGCATGGCTGGGCCGTCCCCGCATGTATTGCGCATAATGCGTGGTGGCCAGCACCGAATTGATTTGAGCTCGCCGCCCCTCAGCAGATCCAGGTAGGGCTTTCCACAAGGCAATCCAGCCAACTTATCGGCTACCGAGGAGGGGGGGTCCCCTCCATTGGCCGCCGCCTCAAGCGCCTCCTCCATCAACTCATTGGTTTCCTCCAGGCACTCCATCACGGGAATCCCAGCCCGCAGCAATTAAGCATTAACGGCATGATGCTGAAGCGGAGCGGGACAAAAAATGATCAAAAAGCAAGCCTCGCTCCTTCTAGGGGCTGGGGGGGTGTGTTTTCAGGTCATGTTTTGTTTGGGTTTTTTTGTTTCTTGCTGGTCGACTCTCTGAGGATGGGGGGGGCTGGGGCCGACTACCCCAGCAATACCAGTAGGGGAGGGGGCCGAGTAGCGCCAAGGGGGGGCGTAACCCCCACCCCCAGACCCCGGGAACCCCCCTCAAGGGCGGGGGGGAAGGGGGGGTCAGACGCGCCTATTATTTTGCTTGATGGCAATCGGCTCATCAAAATTCGCCTCGTGTGGCCGCATAAGAGTTATGCTTAAAAATCGGATGAGGATGGTTACGCGAATAGTATGATAAGTCGAAATAAATGGAGGAGTGCATTAATGATTTCCGCGCTGGCCGTTTTGGCCGCCGCCATGTTGGTTAGCGCCAGTTCAAATGCAACTGCCTCCTCTACCACCGCCTCCAGCAGCGGTGAGAAACTAATTGGAGCTGGCCTGGCCTCGGGTTGGCAGCCGGGGGGGGCCGGCGTTGGAATGGGGGGGACTGCCGGAGCCGCCATAGTATCAGCATCCCTTGAGAAGAGGGATATGGTGATGTTCCTGTTGGTGCTGGCATTCGTTGAGACCATAGCCATATACGGCATAGTCATTGCCATCCTAATAATGTCGCATCCATAACTCGGCTAACAATGCAAAAATTAAGTAAAATAATGTTTCATCCTGCGGCAAACTGCCTACAACAAATTAATCGATGTTTGTGGAGGAAGGATGAGGTCGTTCCTTGGGAAGGGAGGGGGGGTCCTACCTTGATCCCGCCGTCCCCGCTTTCCGTGCTTAGAGGCAAAAAATATTTATTATGGGTATGAGGAAGCAAATCTATGGTTTTAGCGAACGATGGTTTTGATGTTGTTTTGACAACAGATAGATCCATGATGAGTAACTATCACGGCAAGGAATTCCTGGGCTTCCTATCCACCGGTCCCATATTTGTCACGCTTGGGCCCTTCTCCTTCCTCTCTGAGAAGTTCCATGAGTGGCTTGCAGAGCCTAAGGTGAAGACGGATAAGTTGGGCAGGCCCGTGCAGGCTCCCTATGGCATGAGGAAGGTGGAGGCGGCGTTGATAGATGCCGGAATAAGGGCTGCCATAATAGACCCAGATCACGTCGACAAGTACCTGAATAGGGCGAAGGTGTTGATGTTGAGTCACCATGATTACTTCGGCTTGAATCCCCCCCCTCCTCTACTTGGGCCGTTATAGTTGGGAAGGAGCCCCCTCAATGCATTGACTTTCAAGAAATTCATGATGAGAATAAAGCCGAAGATAGATGAGGCAAAGGCTAAGAATGGTTTGAAGGTATTCGTCGGCGGTCCCTCCGCATGGCAGTGGCTTTACTTCCCGGAGTTGATGAATTACTTCGGAATAGATATGGTGTTCGACGGCGAGGCGGAGAAGTTGGTTGTAGACATGGTTGAGAGAGCCATTAATGGGGAGCCTATTCCCAAGTACCTATACGTGGCAGGAGGGACGTGCCCAGCGTTGATGAGATATCCACAATAAAGGGAGCCAGCGTGAATGGATTAATAGAGATAGGAAGGGGGGGTTGCCCACGCGGCTGCTCGTTCTGCTCAGTTACCCTACGACCCATGCGTTGGTATCCCCTCAGCAAGATAGAGGAGGAGTTGAAGGTCAACGTCAGGAACGGCGTCGTTAATGGGCTGATACACTCAGATGATGTTCCCCTATATGGTTCCGACTCCATAGAGCCAGACATGGATAAATTGATCGCCCTTCACAAACTGGTTAAATCCTATTACAAGACTATTGCCTGGAGCCATACAACGTTGGGAGGCTTCCTGTATGGGGGGGAGACGAAGTACAAGATGGGGGGGACCAGGCTGGCGGAGATAATAGAGGACGAGAACCAGGACTGGTGGGGGGGAGCCGAGGTGGGCCTCGAGACCGGCTCTAGGCGGCTGGCAAAGATGATAATGCCAGGCAAGGCTGCTCCCTATAAGATAGAGGATTGGTGGACCGTGGTAACAGAGGGCCTCTCCGTAATGCATGAGGTGAAGCTGATACCCGCCGTTACCATGATAATAGGACTGCCCGGAGAGACGCCGGACGACGTCATGGAAACCATAGAATTAGTGGATAGGATGAGACCCTACAGGAGCTTGCTGGTCCCGCTATTCTACGTCCCAATGAATCACGTGCGGAGCGATAAGGGCGGTTGGCTTTATAAGTACAACTTGCTCCCGGAGCACATAGAGTTATTGAAGGCGGTCTTCCACCACAGCATATACTGGGCGAAGGATATAGTGAACAAGTTCTACCTAAAGGGAGCCATGAATGCCCCCCGTGAGAGCCGCGGTTAATTACTTCATCAATTACGTGGATAAGAGGGTCAGCAAGCTGGAGGATCAACTGGATGAGATAGTGGAGAACATGAGCAAGCAGAGAAGCGAGACAAAGATGACCCCCCGTCAAGCTAATAAACGAGATAGAGTCCTCCGCTAGCAAATGATGAGCTACGGGTCTTTGTGGATGCAGTGACGAGCAAATTAACGCACTGATGTCCTTGTGTTTCTCAATGAAGTATCGCCAGTGAATGGAATGTAGCCCTCAAGGCATCGGGGGGGAACCCCCTCGAGGCTGAAGGTCGGGGGGGCTGGTTCCTTTTCCTAGTTAGGTTTTTAAACAAGGGTTTAAATCAACCTATCGTTGAGGACAATGCCTAGAAGAAAGGATTCCTTAGAGGGAGAAGAGGAAGGGGGGGAGTTGCAGGACGAGACTACTGGTGAGGATGGAAGCGCGGTTGTGGAGGAGCAGTCGTCCGGGTCGTCAACTGAGGAGGCCATAGATGTGGAGGAGATAGATGGCGTGGGTAAGGTAACTGCGCAGAAGCTGCGGGAGGCCGGCTTCATGAGTGCTAGGGACGTTGCCTACGCTAGCATAAGGGATTTGCTTGGGGGTAGTTGGAAGCGAGGATAGGGCGAAGCAAATAATTCAGTCAGCGCAGAGGTTGATAGGGCTGAAGTCATTTGTAACGGCCTTCGAGGTTTACGAGAACAGGAGGAGCGTTAAGTACATATCCACGGGCGTCAAGGCATTGGATGAGCTGCTGGGGGGGGCGGCATAGAGACCCGTGCCATAACGGAGCTCGTCGGCGAGTTCGGGGGGGTCGGCAAGACGCAGTTGTGCCATCAATTGGCCGTCATGGTTCAATTACCGGAGGATAAGGGCGGGTTGAGGGGGGGCAAGGCGTTGTATGTCGATACGGAGAACACGTTCAGGCCGGAGAGGGTGGTTCAAATAGCCAAGTACAGGGGGGGACTGGATCCGCAGGAGGCGCTTCGCAACATATTGTACGCACGCGCCTATAACAGCGATCACCAGATGATAATAGTGGACGAGGCCAAGAAGATAATAGACTCTGAGGGGGATAAGATTAATAGTGATAGACTCTCTGGTGGCTCACTTCAGGGCGGAGTATCCAGGCAGGGAGAACTTGGCCGAGAGGCAACAGAAACTGAATCACTTCATTGGGCAGCTGCTCAGGATAGCGGATCTATACAATATAGCCGTCGTGTTCACCAACCAAGTAATAGCGCAGCCCGACGTCTTCTTCGGCAATCCCCCCCAAAAGCCGGCTGGGGGGGGTAACGTGGTCGCGCATGGAGCGACTTATAGGCTTTGGCTGAGGAAGAGCAAGGAGAACACCAGGATAGCTAAGATATTCGACTCGCCCATGCATCCGGAGAAGGAGGCGCTTTTCCGCATAGCGGAGGAGGGGCTTCTGGATTAAGGGCGAAAAGTATTTCTCAGACCCTGACCCTCAAATCATCCATTCATGAATGAAGTAGGTCATCACGTGAGGCATAGATTCGTGGAGGCCCTTTTTAAATTAACAAGCGAATCCAACACTGTTTTCTCGATTGAGTCGATACTGAATGAGTCATTACTCGACGAGGAGGAGGTCATGTCCGTGCTGAATACCTTGGGAAGCGAGGCATCGAGGATTGGAAATTATTGGAAATTGACGGTTCCCCCCCGCCTCTTCGCCGCGCTGGAGCTGGATCCATCGTGCATCGGCAATTTGATCGACTCCATTGATTGGAGGGAGTTTGAGGGATTGGTGGCCTTCATACTGGGCCGCTGGGGCTATAGGACCATGAATAACGTGAGGCTGCGGCTCGGAGGTCAGCTGATGGAGATAGACGTGGTGGGGGGGATAAAGGGTGACCGGGTCGTTTTGGTGGAGGCAAAGAGGTGGAGGAGGAATGCCATGAAGGGAGTCGTGGAGGCGCATTTAAGGAAAGCCGAGGCGATGCGGAATGATTGGATGAAGGTAGCCAGGAAGCTTGGCCTACCCCCCCTCAGCGAGGCCCGCATCTATCCCGTGGTGGTGTCGTGGAAGAGGGAGGAGGGAAGCTTCGCACTGCCCGTCGTTGACATAACTTCTCTAAACGGATTGGCGTCAGCCTCGATTCAACGCCCGATGCATTGCCGAGCCTCCGCGCCTCCATGAACAGTCTAGACCTGTGAGGGAGCGCGTCAATTATTTAGTTCAGGTTTGGGGGGGAGGGGGGATGGTCATCTACACGACTCGTCGTATCTGCTCCATTAGCCTCCATGGTTGCCTCTGTGCGGAAAATTTTTTAACTGCTTATTGTATGGCTCGTTGAGGGTAGATGAGCTCGATAGACCCGAGGACCTTCTACGGGAATCCGCCGCAGGGCAAGCCATTCTATGTCAGGTTCGTGGTGCCGCCCGAGTTGGCGGAGAAGGCGTACGAGGTGCTCAGCCTAGCTAAGCAGAGCGGTAAAATAAAGAAGGGAAGCAATGAGGCCACCAAGATGATAGAGAGGGGAATGGCAAGGCTGGTCCTAATAGCCGAGGACGTGGATCCGCCCGAGATAGTGGCCCACCTGCCCCCCCTACTGTGCGAGGAGAGGGGGGGCGTGCCCTACGTATATGTTCCAAGCAAGGAAAAGCTCGGCAAGTCGGCTGGAATAGAGGCCACGGCGGCGGCCGCTGTAATAATAGAGCCGGGGGGCAAGCTTCCCAGCAATTGGATGACTTGATAACTCAATTGAATGATGTCAGGGCCAAGGCGGGCTTGAACCCAGTTCAGCCACAGCAGAGACAGGAGGAGCAGCCGCGCAGGCAGAGGCGGTGATAGATGTCCGCCGAGGAGAAGTTAAGTCCCTATGAGGATGCCTCGGCCGCCGTCGTAGTGCAGATACTGGATAGGACGGGAATTGCTGGGGGGGAGGTCAGCACGGTTAGGGTTAAGATACTTGAGGGCAGGGATAAGGGCAGGGTAATAGCAAGGAATATAAAGGGTCCCGTGAGGGTTGGCGACATACTCATGCTGAAGGAGACTGAACGCGAAGCGCGCAAGCTGTCCGCCAAATAAATGCATGCTTCCTTTAATGTTAATGAAAATAACAATTATTTCAAATCAATTATAGCTTCCCCCCATTGGAGGCGCTCGCGGGGGGGGCTCTCGTGGGGGGGGAGGCGAAAATCTTTTAAATGAGTGAATTGTTTTAGCCATGGGGGGGTATAGTAAGGCATGTCCGATGAGGGAATAATCGGAGATAAGCAGGACGATGTGGAGAGCCTGCTCTCATCCTTTTGGGAACAAATGAAGAGGTAACTGAGGAGATAGCCAAGGAGCAAGCCACGGTAAGGATAAGGGCGGAGAAGCGTAGGAGTCATTACGTCACCGTGATAGATATAGACAGCAGCGACATAAGGAAGCTCGAAATAGATGAATTAACAAAGGAGCTTAAGAAACGGTTGGCCGCGGGGGGGGCACCATAAAGGATAATAGAATAGAGATACAGGGAGATCATAGATATAAGGTAAGGGAGATATTGAAGGAATTCGGCTTCAAGCCTGAGAACATATTCATCGACGAGAACGTGATAGTGGTAGAGAAGAAGTGAGTTACCTGGAGAGGGACTTGGACGCGGACCTTGCAAGCGTATCCCCCCCTGATAATGCGAGGGAGATATGCCTGAAGATCCTTGACTCGGCGTCACAGCTTCTGGGCCTTGGCATTAGGTTAGGGAGCCGCGGGATGCCTGGCTCGTCATGGGGCGAATAATAGAGCTCAGCAATGAATACGTGCTGGCACGTTTCTTGGCTGAGGCGTTGGAGTTGGATAACATGATGGACGTGAATCCGTTGATCAAGGACATGGCTGTGAGGGATTTCCTTGTTTGCGCTGAGAAGACCAGGATGATGGTGCTGGAAATGGCGCGGCGCGGGAAGAGCTGGATAGAGATAGCCCGTGAACTGGAGGGAACGGTTAATAAGGAGGAACGCGGTTCATAGTCTCATGAAGGAGGCCCAGCTCTATAGGAGCTTAGGAGGTGGGGGGGTGGTGCAGTGCACTGCCTGCCCGAGGAGGTGCAAGGTATCGCCCGGTCTCTGGGGGGGCGCGTGCGGCATTAGGTGGAACATAGATGGGAAGCTTTATTTGATGAATTACGGCCGCATAATCGCCGCCCACATAGATCCAATAGAGAAGAAACCACTGTTTCACTTTAATCCGGGCAGCGCGGTTTTTTCAATAGCGACCACGGGTTGTTCCTGGTTTTGTCAATACTGCCAGAACTCCGACATAAGCCAGAGAAGGAGGGTGGAGGGGGGGTTTGAGGTGACGCCTCAATTGTTGGTGGATTTGGCGTCCGCCTATGGGGGGCGCATGGCTTTGCCTATACCTATAATGAGCCGACTATATTCATTGAATTCGCGAGGGACGTGGGGGGGCTCCTAGCCCATGAGAAGGGCCTCTTCAATTCGTTCGTGAGCAATGGGTACATGACGGATGAGGCGATAGAGGTTGCCTCTCAGTTCTTAGATGCCGTGACGGTGGATCTCAAGGGCAACGCAAATGAGTCCTTTCTAAGGCGATTCGTTGGGGGGGTTCCCAGCCCGGAGCCCATATTTGAGTCGATTAAGGCCCTCAAGGAGCGGGGGGGGATTCATGTGGAGATAACCGACTTAGTGGTGCCTGGGGGTGGGGATGATTTGGGAGATGCCAGGCGGGTCTCCCGGTGGATAGTGGATGAGTTGGGGCCTGAGACGCCGGTTCACTTCCTCCGGTTCCACCCGGATTACAAGATGATGAACGTGCCTCCGACGCCTGTGGAGACATTGGAGAAGCATGCTAAGGTAGCCATTGATGAGGGTTTGAAGTATGTCTATATAGGAAACGTGCCTGGACATGAGCTGGAGAACACCAGGTGCCCAAGCTGTGGCAGGGTGATCGTGCGCAGGTGGGGGGGCTTCAGGATCTTGGAGTGGAATATAGAGAATGGAAAATGTAAGTACTGCGGCGCGGCAATAAACATTAAGGGCGAGCTGAAGCCGACGTGGCGGGAGGATAGGTTTGTTCAAGTGCCGATACATCTGTTCTCCAACTACACTGAAGTTAAGTTGAGCGACGTGAAGGGGGGGATGAGGATTATTGGGGGGGAGGAGGCCTAATCCAGCCCAACCCCCCGCCTCCTCCAGTCTCCTGAGGAATAACGCGTTGCCGGCCACCTCGTCCTCCCTAAACCCAACGCTTCCCAACAGCCTCCTGGTGCTGGAGCAATCGTACCGCACCCCCCCAGCGTACTTGGCCAGTCTCCTAACGCTGCCGGGCAGCGCCAGCATGGCAAGCCGGGCGGGCATGGGTACAGCAATGCGGCGACTGCCCAATGCCGCCGCCATTATGCTTATGAACGATTCCACGGGCACCGGCTCGCACTCTGTGAGGTACATGTAGAGCCCCCCCCTCGGTTTGGCCCGTATCAATGCATCCACGGCCGCTGCCAAATCAACAGCGCTTACCGCGCTGACCCTCACCCCCCCTATCTTGGGTATGAATCCAACCTTGGCCGCCCTATACATGAGTCCCCCCCACTCGCTGTGGGCAGCATACCTGCCGTAAACCAGTGTTGGCCTGAGCACAGCAAATGGATACCCACCCCCCCGCCCAGCCTCCTCGAAAACGACCCTCTCCCCCCCCTCGCACTTGGTCTCCTCGAATTCATTGCTTGGCCGAGCGCCTTCGCAGTGACGCTCTTCCTCCCTCACTAAGCTACCCGCCCCCCCAACGCGTTGGACGCGCTTATGTGTATCAACGTGCCCCCCCGCTTCCCGCCTTAGCCATCGCGCTCGCTATGGATCTTGGCACATCGACGTGGGCCATCCTCAGGTTCCCGCTTAATGCCCCCCCCACAGCATTCACTACGGCATCCGCGCTCGAGACCAGGTCAACTAATTCATCCTTGACTGGATCCACCTTGATCAATCTAGCCCTGCCCTCCAGAATAGAGGCGTACACCTTCTTTACCGGAGTGAGGCTTCTGTAAGTAACCGTTACATCGCTTGACTCCGATAGCTTAATTGCGATATGGGTCGCTATGAAGCCCAATCCAAATATTAACGTCCTCACGGAGGGACTGGAGCTTTAGTGGAAATTATAAATAATGCCTAGGCACGCGGTCCACGGCGGGTAGGGTCACTCATTGGAGCTGGGCCGTTGCTTGGTCTTGAAGTCATCCGGTGTGACCGGTAAGTCCCCCCCTGTGGGCGGTATTTCTCCGCGCTCGCGGAGGACCTGCCTTGTGAGTAACCAGAAGATCAAAGCGAGGCTGCCCCCCCTGCCCTTGTTGTTGCATGGTATCATGAGGTCAATATAGCTCGGCTCGTTGTCCGTGTCCACAAGTCCTATGACGGGTATTCCGGCTTGAGCCGCCTCCGTTAGGGATTGAATATCTGTTTTCGGGTCCGTCACCACCAGAAGCTCCGCGTCCATGTAATTATCCAGGGATGGATTAGTGAACGAGCCCGGTATGAACCTGCCCGCCACTGCCTTGCATCCTATGAATTTACACGTCATCTCTATGGGCTTGAACCCATACGGCTTAGCCGAGTGAATCACTATCTTAGATGATTCGTATCTGGTAATCATTTTCGCCGCGGTTCTTATCCTCTCATCTATTTTCTTCAAGTTAAATATCCTGAGGCCATCTGGTCTAACTGAGAATATGAAGCCGCGCTTTATCAAGTAGTTATTGGATATCTTGGCGCCCAGCCTGACTCCGGCCGCCATGTACTTCTCTATGGGAACCAACAGCTCCTCTCCGCCGCTCTGTTCCTCCTTCTTATCGCTCATTACGCCATGAATAGGTGGACTGTATTTAAATTTTGCCGCTGTCAAATTGAATTTGAATCCCCCCCGGCTCCTGGCATAAAATTAATAAACAGCTAGATTCTCCGAATCTCCATGGTAATGTTGGATGTGCTGTCCAACGCATTGATAACCATAAGGAACGCGGAGTTCAGGGGGGGCTATAGCAAGGTAGTGGTGTGGCCCTCATCAAAGTTGGTGGGCAATGTATTGCGCATAATGCAGAAGTACGGCTATGTGGGGGGGGAGGTGGAGTTCATAGATGATGGCCGCGGCGGCAAATACGTGGTTAACCTATTGGGGGGGCGCATAAACTCCATAGGGCCGGTGAAGCCGCGGTTCTTCATTGATAGCAGGGACATACCGGCGTGGGAGGAGAAATACCTACCAGCCCGGCAGATAGGTCTTCTATTCCTATCTACGTCGCATGGAGTGCTCTCCCACGTGGACGCCAAGGAGCAGGGCCTCGGCGGTGTCCTCCTGGCTTACGTCTACTAATAGAAAGAAATTCCGCGTCGCTGTACTGCCCACTCCATCATTGATGTAATGATGTATGCCCCACCCATCTTGATTCCATTATTGATGGAGAATTAATCGCTTAAGCGATTTTAAAGCCGGAAGAGCCCCCCCGGCCGGGATTTGAACCCGGGACCTCCTCATTTCTTGGAAAGGCCCCCCTTACCAGTGAGGCGCTCTGACCAGGCTGAGCTACCGGGGGGGCCTTAGATCGCGCCAACCACCACCGCTTTTAAGGATTGCGAAGCCGCTGCCCGTGAATCTACACCCTCATATCCCTCACGTCTGGGAAATCGCTCTCGAAGAATTCCCAATTACCCCCCCCGAGCCCCCCCCTCCTCCCTCCTCTTCCGCTCAATGCTCCTCAGCTCCACGCGCCGTATCTTTCCGCTGATGGTCTTGGGCAACTCATCCACGAACTCTATTATTCTGGGCCTCTTATAGGGCGCTATGTTCTTCTTAGAAAAAAGAAATATATCGCGGGCCAATTCCCTGCTGGGCGAGTAGCCTGGCCTCAATATTATGAATGCCTTGGGCAGCGATCCCTTCAGTGGATCCGGCGATGGAACGACGGCCGACTCAGCCACGGCTGGATGCTTCAATAACTCGCTCTCCACTTCGAACGGGCTTACCCTGTAATCGCTTGATTTGAACACGTCGTCGGCCCTCCCCCCCACGAAGAAGAAGTAGCCATCTCCATCCATGAAGGCTACGTCGCCCGTCCAGTAAAGCCCTAGCCTGAAAACCTCCTCGTTTCTCTTATTATCGTCGTGGTAGCCCGTCATCACGCCGATGGGCCTGGGCTCCATTTTCACGGTTATGTGTCCATCCACTCCAGGCCTGGCCTGGGCTCCATCCTCATCAACCAGCACAATATCGTATCCAGGCGCTGGCTTGCCCATGCTGCCCGGCTTCACCATCATGCCGGGAAAGTTGCCTATTAAGAGCGTGGTCTCCGTTTGCCCGTATCCATCCCTGATCGTTATCCCCCCCGCCCCCCCCTCCTTACCCTCTCTATGACCTCCGGGTTCAGGGGGGCTCTCCCGCGCTCGTGGCTCCTTTTAGGGATGAGAAGTCGTACTTGGATAGATCCTCTAGAAGCACCATCCTCCACACGGTAGGCGGGGGGGCGCATATGGTGTTCACCTCGTACTCATCCACGGCCATCAATTGCCTCGCCGCGTTGAACTTTCCCTGCTCGTATACGAACGACGCTGCTTCAGCGTTCAGGGGGGGCGCAAAGAACGTGGACCAAGCCCACTTAGCCCATCCGGGCGACGATATGTTGTAGTGAAGGTAGCCCGGCCTCGTTCCCGTCCAGTACATGGTTGTCAAATGCCCCACAGGATACGATGCATACGTGTGGCGAGCTATCTTGGGCTTAGCCGTGGTTCCTGACGTGAAGTAGAGGAGCAGCGGGTCGTGGATAGCATCAGTCGTGAAGTCCGGCCTATAGTTCTCCGGCTTCCCCCTCATATACATCCCCTAGATCCAGCCATCCCCTTCTGGCCTCCGTGGATATGAATGCCTTGACCGTGGTCAATCTATCCCTTACGCTATCCACCCTATCGGCTACGGTGGAATCCGCTATTATGGCCTTTATGTTTGCCCTCTTGGTTCTATCCTCCACGTCGCTTGGCGTGAGGAGAGTGGTGGCGGGCGATATCGTACCCCCTATTTTCATAATGGCTAGAAACGAGATGAATAGCTCAGGTTTATTGCCCATCATAACCATGATCACGTCGCCACGCCCAAGCCCCCCCAGCTCCCTTAATCCATTAGCCATGGAGTTGGACAGAGCCCTTAATTTACCGTAGGTGAATACCTTCTTATCCTTGGAGTCAAGCAATTCATCATTGATCCAGACAAGAGCGGGTCGTCCGGCATCCCTGGAGTCGAAGTAATCCAATGCCCAATTGAAATTGCGGACGCTGGGCCAGCGGAATTTTCTCCTGGCCTCCTCATAGTTTTCTTCTTTTAACAATATATCACGCGATTCTATAAATACTTCAAGTTCACTTCGCTCCATAATATTAAAACTAATTCATGCTTTTAAGCATTATCCTTCCCAATATTTGTCCAGTGGAGACCAGGGAGAGGCATTTAATTGCCCTCTCCGATGCGGTAAGCAATGGGCAGGTACTTATTCCTGGTGACCGCCGTCCCAAGCGGGCCCCCCCCGCGGAGGTACGGGGGGGAAGGTTGATGAGCGAATTAAGGGCGCCGGCCTCGAGTAATCAATGTGAGGGTGGGCCGTCACCACTTGGAGATAGATGCGAGATCCGATGATGCTGGGACCGACGCCGCGCGGCTGAGGGCCGCGCTTGGCGGTGATGTGGAGGTGGTGAATTTGGACGGCGAGGAGGCAGTGACAGACCCGTTCCGCCGCTTTGTCGCGCTCTTCAACTCAGAGAGGTTCTGGGAGGCCCATGAAGTGCTGGAGCGAGTTTGGCGAATTGACAGGAATGAATTGATCCAGGGATTAATAGTGCTGGCGGCGGCCTTCGCCAAGCTGCAGGAGGGATCGGAGGTGGGCTTCCATAGATTGGCCAGAAGATCCATGGAGCTTCTATGGAGTGAGCAACGCATTGGATGCGTGGATTTAGGCGACGTCAAGTCCGGCATAGCCAATGCCATTAAATCGAGGAGTCCCTTTAAAATTGAATGTAAAAATTGATTTGTGTTTCCGGATTTAACGCCGGATTACGCCTTTATCGGGTCTGATTTGACGCCGTACTTTGCCTTCCACTGCTCGAATATCTGCTTCTCTTCCGGCGTCAGCTCCCTGTTGAACCTGTA
This sequence comes from Thermocladium modestius JCM 10088, assembly GCA_001315925.1. Lineage (GTDB taxonomy): Archaea > Thermoproteota > Thermoprotei > Thermoproteales > Thermocladiaceae > Thermocladium > Thermocladium modestius. The sequence goes on from BBBF01000006.1 coordinate 66,079, forward strand.
CCATTGCTTCGACTTCGCCTCCTCCGGGGGGGCCTCGCTTGTCTTCCACATGCAGTTCACGGGGCACACCTTGATGCACTCGAAGGAGTCTGGGCATGCCTCCCATATTAGCCTCGCCTTACCATTCTCGTCCAGCTCCAAGGCATTGTAGGGACAGACGGACACGCATGCGCCGCAGCCGATGCAGATGTCCATATCTATTACTATCCTCTCGTATTTTGCCAGATCTTGACCGGTTGGTGCGGACATAGTTGGTCAAATGGGGAAGGGCTTCCCCGTTAATAACAATTTCCTCGTGTACTCCTCACTTGGATCTAACGTGCACAGTCCAAGAACCGCCTCCTTGATTGAATGCAGCTAAAGCTTGACGGGCCCGGTGGGATTTGAACCCACGGCCTACGGGTGTCTCCCGATTCGGTGGTTAAGAGCCTCGGCCTCCATGCCAGGACCGCCGCTCCACCATGCTGAGCTACGGGCCTCGATGGGTTGGAGAGCCATGCCTTTTTAAGGTTTTCGAGCCCCCCCCTCCTCCATCAATGCCTTCATCACCTCGGTCCCGATTGCCTTGGCTAATGGAACGGGCACGGCCTCCCCTACCTGATTGAATTGTTCATCCTTGCTTCCATGAAATACGTGGGAGTCGGGGAACCCCCCCATCAGCCTCGCCTGCTCCCTCACAGTGAGCACGCGGTCCTCCAGGGGATGTATGAACCTCACGCTCCCCCCCATCACGGTTGGCGCCACCTTATTGATGCTCAGCCTAACGAAGTTTGAGTGCAGGTGCTTTGCGCCCCTGAACTTATACAGGGAGGAGCCGCTCGGCACCCCGGGTATCCTCCTCATCTTGCTGCTGCTAACCGTGACGGTCTCATGATTAGGGAAGCCGGAGTCCGGGGGGGGAGGCAATCCCTCCAGCGCCTCGCCGACGGTAATCATCCTGCCGTGCCTGGGAGGATTTATCCTTATATTGGAAATAAAGACTCGCCGCCTAACGCTGGGCGTCCCGAAGTCCTCAGCATGCAGCACGTTGAAGAAGACGGGGGGGTACCCAATCCGCTCGAACTCCCTCCTCAACGCGCTCTCCAGTCCCCCCCTCCATTATGGCCGCCACGTTCTCCATCACGAATACTACTGGCCGTAGCTCGCCTACCAACCGTATGAAGTTAAGGGTTAGCTGCCCCCCCAGTTCATCAACGTAAAGCCTATCCAGGGGTTCCCTCATCCTGTTCGGGTTGGCCGTTGTGAACGCCTCGCATGGGGGGGGTCCTCCAATAACTACATCCACGTCCCCCCCCACGTACCTGGCCACGTCGCGGCCGGAGATCTCCCTTACATCTCGGGGGGGCAGCGTGACGGCGTTTGGGAAGTTGGAGCTAAAGGTTCTGGCCGCGCTCCAATCCGCCTCCAGCCCCCCCAGCAACACATCGAACCCCCCCGCCTCCCTGAACCCCTCGCTGAACCCGCCGCCTCCGGCAAATAGATCCACTACCCGCGGCCTCACTCCTCGGTCACGCTGAAGTTGCTTCATATAATACATCTATCAGCTCCTCGAAGAAGTTGCCCCCCCGCGGCTTTAGGATGGTAACGTCGTTTCCCTCCATGAACGCGAAAGCCACGTTCCTCAGGCCGTAATCGCTTGCCACCCGCCTCCGGTAAAAATCCCCCCCAGCCTCCGGCCTGTAGGGGGTCTCTATCACCACTAGCTTGGGCGTGCCCACATACGTCCGCAGCAACTTATTGAACACGGCAAGCCAGGGGGGGCAGAGAAACATTATTCCCCCCCTCCTATTCTCCGAGAACAGCATGTAAGTGGCGCCGCACCTAATCGATTTATTGAACGCGTACTCCCCCCCATGAATGCCTATCCTGCCCCCCCTCAGCTCTCGACTCATTGAGTCCTTAATTTTAATCAACTCCCGCCTCAACTCCATTGGGTCCAGGAGGGGATTCAAGACGGGCTCC
>BBBF01000007.1 GCA_001315925.1 Thermocladium modestius JCM 10088
GGGAGGTGGCTCGGCCGATCTCCGCGCCGCCCAGCGCCGTGGCTAGGCTGGCGCATGTGTACGCCGTTATAAGGCCCGGCGGCATGGAGCGGGGGGGGCGGGCCGCGCAAGCGGTGAGGGAGGGGGGGTTGATCAAGATAGATGCACGGGCCAGGAGGGTGGTGGCGGATCAATTGGTGGAGCTGATACCCGGGCCCAGCAGGGTGATGGAGGTGAGGGCCGGGAACCCAATGGATTGGGCCGAGGTGAGGACGGCTTTCCAGTGACGTGAAGGCAAGCGGGGGGGCATTTCATTGTAGGCGTTGAGCGGCCGAGCAATTCTGCTTGCCGGGACGATTTCCTGTCTCGGCCGAAGGGGGGGAGGCATAGCGTGCTTTCCGCCCATGGAATCCACGGGGGGGCATTGATATGGGGGGGAGCTCCTCTTATGCTATCCGCAGCAAATAATTTATTCGACAGACACAGATTCAGTTATGGAGCTCAGGATAACCGATATAAGGGCTCAATCCGTTCAAGCCAATTTTGAGTGGACATTCGTCAAAATATACGCGGGGGGATTTATATGGGGGGGTTGGGGGGGAGCTGGTCACGCGCCTGGCCTCGTCAACATGCTGCCCTCCTTCCGGGAATTGTTGGTGGGAGAGGATGCGTTAAAGATCAGGAGGATAGAGCAGAAGCTCAGGTGGGCCACGCATTACTCGGGCACCACGACGTATCACTTTATCTCCGCAATAAATATTGCACTATATGATTTGGTGGGCAAGTTCCTCAACATGCCCATCTGGAGGCTGTTAGGGGGGGGTATAGGGATAAGATTAGGGTATACGTAGATGCCCATGGAGGTAAGGGGGGGTTGGAGGCCATGAATTCCCTGGCCATGCCCGTCGAACCGGCTTGGCTCGGCGAGGCCAACATAGAGAGGAGCAGAATTATCTCCGCCAATAATCCAATACATGGCAGGCTATCCATAGAAAAATGGAATGAGGATTACAGTCCAGAAGCCTATGCAGGCAGGGCAAAGGAATTGGCTGGGGAGGGGTTCACCGCCATCAAGTTCGACTTAGACGTGCCCACCCCCCCCTACACTGACCCAGCGCTAATCATGAGCGGGGGAATTGACTTTAAGGGACATAGATTATTTGGCATCTCTGGTGAAGGCAGCTAGGGAGGCGGTGGGGGATGGGGGGGTCGATTTGATGTTCGATCTACACTGGAGGTATGACATAAACACGGCGGCAAGGATTTGCAAGGCCGTGGAACCGTATAGACCCCCCCACTGGATAGAGGACCCCCCCGTGCCCGCCCAGATGACAATCAGCAACCTAGATGAGTATAAACTGCTAACCCAGCTCTGCCAAGTCCCCCCATAGAGACGGGGGAGAACATGTACACCGTTTATCAATTCAAGGATCTACTGGGAACTGGAATTAGGGTGTGGGCCCCCCCGGACCTCGCTAAGGCCGGTGGGATAGGGGAGGGAGTCAAGATAGCTGACCTGGCTTCAATGTATGACATAGAGATGTCGCCGCACAATATAGGATCCCCCATAGCCACAATGGCTCATGCCCATGTAGCGTCCATGGCCAACACGTTCGGCATGCTGGAATTCCATGGCCACGACATACCGTTCTGGAACAGCATAATAAAGCCCAAGAAACAATTGATAGACAAGGGATTCATAGAGCTAAGCGACGAGCCGGGGGGGCTGGGCATTGACTTGGATATGAGCGAAATCAGGAAGATATGGCCCAACTTCGATTTATGATTGATTTCCCATTGATGATGAGAGGAATTAAATCCTGTTTTCCGGCGAAAATCAATTAACACCTCAAGTCTTCAGGTGGGACTGACCCATCGGCACGTTCTTGAACTCCGGCTGAATCATGACCGATAAATCCCTTTTCATGGATGGAGGAACAGCTATCACCCAGGCATACTTGATCCCGTTCAACGTGTTCCAACGTTAGGATGATACCCTCTCGGAATCAACACGACATCGTAGTCATGAACGACGTAGGCCTGTTCATCCTCTTCCGTCAAAATGAGTTGAACGCCGAAGCTGTTTCCCATGCCGTAGAATATATAGGCTCAGGCTTCCCATCATGCCTGTGAGGTGGGTAGCTGGTCCAATTCCCCGGCTCTCCCTCATCGTACCCAGCCAAGAAGCTGCACACGGGGGGGTCCTCCTCACCTATCATGGTTATCACATCCCTTTTATACGGCGGGAACCCCACGGTTAATCTCTTGCCCTCGCTGAACCGCCTCACGAACATCTCCTTATCCGCCGACGCCGCCGCGCTCGCTATGTAAACCACGGAGCCGGGGGGGACACATCCAAGCCAAGCTCGTGGTTCCTAGGCACATAGAGCATGTCCAACTCGTTTAGAACTACATCCTTGGCCTTAACGGAGCTTGAGCGGGAAGATGAGCCTCTCATTGCCTTCGGCCTTCATGTGTACGGTGACCTCCCTATTGGTGCTTATGCTTTGCATGCGATAACCGTCTTTATCAAAGACCGTTGATAATTCATTGATTTTATTATAAACCGAATATTTGAACAGCATACCTATCAGGGATTAAAATAATGTTTAAATTTTTTGCCTAGTTGCGCCCGGCATGAATCAAAGAAGGGACGATTATGATGTGGTTCTCATAGGTAGGTTGGGAATAGATCTGTACTCCGATGATTTCGGCAAGCCGCTGGACAAGGCGGCGCGGTTCGTGAAATACGTGGGAGGCACCGTAACCAATACCGCAATTGGATGCGCCAGGTACGGCATGAGGGCTGCGCTGATAACCAGGGTGAGCACGGACCCGTTGGGCAAGTTCGCCAAGGATTACTTGAGGATAATGGGGTTGATGTGAGCTACATAAAGGAGGACCCCCCCGATGCATTGATGGGATTGGTGTTCGCCGCGATATTTCCAGGCAAGGACCCGGACTTCATATTTTACAGGCCGAAGGGCGAGGTGGCCGACCTCAGGATAACCAAGGATGACATACCCATTTCCGTAATAAATGGAACAAAGGTATTGGTGATCACCGGCACTGGGCTCTCCGCCGAGCCGTCCCTAGCGCGAATCTCCACGCGGTGGATCTAGCGGCCAACGCTGGAAAAACAATTCTATTCAATTTGGATTGGAGACCATCGACTTGGAGCGGCGTGCCGGATGAGGACAGGATTAAGAGATACAAAGCGGTGCTGGATAAGTCAAGCATAGTAATAGGCGGCGTGCCCGAGTGGCTGGCCGCAACAGGCGAGTCAAGCATTGATGCAGCGATTGACTCGATTAGGGGTAAGGAGAAGAGGATACTAATAGTGACCAGGGGAGGGGAGGGACCACCGTTTTTTATCACGGCAATGCGATAAACACCGAGGCGTTCAAGGTCAACGTGTTGAAGACCCTGGGCGCGGGCGACGCTTCCTAGCAGCGTTCCTGTACGGATATCTCTATTTATTGAAAAGCGGATGGGAGGTGGGGGATGTACTGAAGTTCGCCAGCGCAGCCGCCGCAATAGTGGTGACCAGGCATTCCTGCTCCGAAGCAATGCCCACCTACGATGAGGTCATGCAATTTCTAAGGGAACGGGGGGGAGCAACTGCACGGCAATGCTAAGCCACGTCACTTAACGTAATGGGCCTTCCCTCCATGAACGACTTAGCGGCTGCCTCTGCCAATATGTTTGCCCTCAATCCATCGAGCTCGTTAGGAGCGGGGGGGGTTACCCCCCCATCCGATAGGCTCCGCAGGAATGCAGCCAACTCGCTGCGGTATGCTTGATCGAACCTCTCGGCGAACCAGGGCCTAACAGCGTCCTAATTATGTTCTCGCTAATTGTGAACACATTATTGTTTAGGTAATCCCTCATCCCTACCACTCCCTTGCTCATAAATGCCTCTGCCCTCACGTCATAGCCATAGTTGGAGCACCTGCTGGTCTATATCGTAACGAGCGGTCCATCCTTATACCTCAATTCAACGATTACATTATCCAGATCATTGGCATTGCTGTACCACTTACAAATAAATACACCTCCATCTGAGTAAACCGCGGTCGGCATGCCGAATAACCAATTCGACATGTCCAGATCGTGAATCACGAAGTCGTAGAAAATGGCGCCGGCCTCGCCCGTGAATATCCCCGCCGGCGGTTGCGGAGTCACTGGATCTCGCGCCACGAATCTGACGATGAGGGGGGGCGCCCCCAGGTCCCCGCTCGTCACTGCCTTGCTAAACTCCGCGAAATCGGCATCGAACCGCTTATGAAACCCAACCTGCAGCTTAACGCCGCTATTATGAACCAATTTAACCACTTCCTCTGCCTCCACTCTATTGATGCCCACGGGCTTCTCGACGAAAATGTCAAGGCCGCACTCCACTGATTGCTTTATCAGCCCAAATGAGTGGGCGTGGATGTCGCTATTATTACCGCGTCTACCTTATCCTTAAGCGATGCAAATGCAGCGTCGATATCCTTAAAATACGGCACGTGTAGCTCCCGGGCCAAGGCATTCGCTGCCTCATTGACGTCCACCACGCCAAGCAACTCGCCGCCAAGCGACTTCACGTTAATCGAGTGTATTCTGCCCATTCGTCCTCCTCCAATCACCAATATGCCAGTCATACCCTCACTATCGAGCAATTCCTAATTAAAGTTTGCCAAACATTAAATATGCAAAATATCCTTGAAAAAAGTTAATAACCCCCCCTCCAATAGATTAAGTCATGAGGAAATCGATAACCACCATTCTGTGGGGCAAATTTAAGGATGAGAAATCCTTTTTGGAGACTCTCGAGTACATAAAGCAACTAGGATATGATAGCGTGGGACTGGAGGTCAGAATGTTACCATCACGATTAATAAAAGAGCCCAGGAGGGTCAGCGATGACTTGAGGAAGGTGGGACTGGAAAACGGTGTTCCTATTCCGTAATGCGGGATCAAGACATAGAATGGGCTAAGGCAGCTGGATCCAAGCTTCTCTGGGTAGTTGTAAGGAAAAAGGATTGTAATGAGGCCTTAAAGATGCTTGCAGAATTCACTGACAAGGCGAGCAGTGAGGGAATAACTGTGGCTCTACACAATCATCTACGCACGTGCTTTGAGACCGAGGACCAAGTACTAAGCGCGCTGGAGTCAATACCTAAATTAAGGATATGCCTAGATACTGCCCACGCGGAGGCTGCTGGAATAGACTCAGTAAAGTTCATAAAGGAGCACGCAAGCAAGATCGGGTTGGTTCACCTAAAGGACCTACGGGTGAAGGCCCCCCAAGAGCAAGATAAGGTTCACGACAGACTTCGTGAATGTCGGCAATGGCATCATAAACTTCAAGCCCGTAATTGCCGCGTTAAGGGACGTGAAGTATAATGGCGACTTAATGGTGGAGGTGGAGGCATTATCCGGACAAAGCCCAAACGATATAGCCAAAAAAAGCATGGATTACCTCAACAAATTATTGTTGTAAAAACCGTTGGACTAAACTAAATAGAATGTCAAATAATTATATTATCCTAGCACTGCAAGATATTGATCAATTCATTAAGCGAGCCTATCACGAAGCTTGGCTTCGCCTCGTCAGCCATGTGCAATAAATCGCCTATTGGACCTCTCTTCACTATAGCAGTCCACATTCCGACTTTCTTGGCACCGGGCACGTCAGCGTACGGCTTATCCCCCCCCACGTATAGGCAGGCCTTGGGATCCATTCCCAATATCGACAAGGCCTTGCTGAACGGGGGGGCTGGATCGGGCTTCTCCTGCGGCACATCATCGCCGGCTATCAATATCAGCTTAAACAAGTCAAGCGGGATATCGCTGCGCTCAATCCTCCTGCGCTTATACCCCGGAGTGCCGTCGTCATTTGCTATCATACCGAGTACCACGCCGCACTTGTCCAGCTCCGGCAATGCATATATGGCATCCCTGAATGCACGGGACCCCTCAATCCACTTGCTCCAATAAAGCGATGTCAAGCCATTCTCTTGTTCCTCCCCCCCAATGCTCACGCCTATTGCCTTAGCCACGCTCCTCCACCAAATATTTCTATTGAATATATTGGAGACCTCCATTTTCTGCTCTATTTCAAGGATCACTGAGTCTATGATTTTACTATCTATTCCAGTAAGGGATGACAATTCAGAAGCAACGGCCCGCCTCGCGCATTCCCTGGCGGGATTCGAGTCGACCAGAGTATCATCGAAGTCGAACAAGGCGCATCTTATCATAACCGTATAGGTATTATTATCTATACTATTAAGCTTTTGGGTTTATTGATCGATCAATTTAATCAATCTCTCCGCGCTAAATAACATGCGAGATAAGCTGATTGTTGAATTATATGGAGAAAATACGCACTCGATAAGCAAAAGAACATACTGATTTTAATTTTAACTATTTGAAGATATGGACCCTTACTTAGTCCCGGTTAACTTATCTTCTATCTGCGTTGGGGGGGTCAACTGCTTAGTTTCAGGCATTAATAGGTACGACCACAGAGCAACGAAGAGAATTGCTCCGCCGAGCAATGCAAATGCTCCGCTGTATCCTATCTGTTTCACCAGGACTGGTAGGACGTACGTGCTGGCCGCCGCGCCTATCCTGGAGAACATCGATGCCAACCCATGCCCAGTCGCTCTAACCCTAGTGGGCCATAGTTCCGCCAAGGCCACTGTGTAGGGACCGGGGGGGCCGAAGTTCATGAAGTAGTAGTATATGGTGAATAGTATCATTATGAGCGGGAACGCCAAGTTAGTCCCGAACAAGCCTAGCTCGTACATCACCAAGCCGGCTACCATGTCTATGCCCATTACTAGGGCTCCGACTATCACCATAAATCTACGTCCCCCCCACTTATCGTACGTCACGGCAGCCGTGTAGTAGCCGAACAGCGCTATCACCCAGTAGAGCGCGGAGGCCAGGAAGGCCAGTTGAGGCGTGGTTAATCCTAATCCCTTGGTTATGTAGGGAGTGTACAGATTTGAGCCGTAGAAGGCGATGTCAGCCACGGGCCACCATACCCATATGAACAGCGTCGTCTTCCACATGTTTCCCTCGAACAGGGCCTTAAGAGAGGGACGGCCGGGCTTGCCCGGATCCAGTGATGCCTCGGATCCACCCGTCATCTTCTTGACCACGTCCTCATGCGTCTCCTTTATCTTCTGCCCGATCTTCTCCTGTATTGCGGCCCACCTCGGGCTCTCCAGTATGCCCATCCTCAATATTATTATGATAAGGCCCCCCCATATCGCCTCGCTTCCCAGCATCACCCTCCAAGCTAGGTTTGGATTGCCTCCGTAGGCCACGGCGAAGGCGAACGCAGATAGGAAGCCCACCACCGATCCAATTCCCCCCCAGAAGCTGTTCATAGATGCAAGCGCGAATCCCCCCCTCCTCTTGGCAGGCGCGTACTCGGCCACCATTGTCGGGGAGAGGGCGTAATCTCCTCCCACCCCCCCGATTCCTATCAATAATCTAAGTATGTATAGCTGCACGAAGTTGGCTGCAAACGCGCTGAGGAAGCCGAACACCACCAGGAATATCAAGTCCCAAATGTATAGAAGCCGCCTGCCTATCCTATCCGCGAATGCTCCGAATAGGGGGCGCGCCCACCGCCACTCCTATGAATGCCGACGATGCCAGTAATCCGGTTTGGCTCGCGGTCAATTTCCATAGCGGGTCCAAGTATAGCAGCGCAGCGCCTATTATCAATGTATCGTATGCATCGACGAATTGGCCCATGGATGCCGTGAACCAGGCCAGCCAGAAGTATTTTCCCAGCTTTCTGAGAGGCATATCGTCGAAATTTAGACCCATAGATAGTTGCAATAATTAGCAGTTTTTTAAATATTTTCTAGATTACAAACTTGAAAAATATAAAATATTTTTTAATGTTGTTAATATTATATTAATAGAGATTAATATATATCATCTACATAAATCAGGCAATCAATACATTGATGCAGTAAATGTTCTATTTATTAAACCAAGTATCAACGCAGATCCCTCCAGCATTATTTAGTCATCACTGATTTCCTCCCGTTCCAGCAGAAGAGACTTTATGGCATTTCCTTCAATACGTTGAGGGCTAGGATGTAGATGTGTTTTTACCAGCCTTTACATGATTGATGGCATTTCTCAATTCCTTTATCACGGTCTCAGTATCGGAGTCCCTGGGAAAAAGAATATTCCTTCCAGCCACCACGCCCACAACGTTGTTTCCAGCCATTAAGGCCTCCCTCACATTCTTTATGAACACCCCCCCACTATCGCCGGATCCGCCGCCCAGCAACATTATGGGTAAGGTAGTGGACCTGGCCACTATTTCAAAATCATGAGTGAACGGCAGCTTCAAGAACCTCCTAAACGTGCTATAACCCAACCCGGAGGCCACGTTAACCGCGGCGGCCAGTTCGTATGGATCATCTATTGTGGAATAGCCGTTACTCGCCTTGCGAACCGGGAACACCTCAATGAATAACGGCAAGCCCAAGTCGGAGCACTCCCGGGACGCCTCGTAGGCGTAGGTCAAGGTATTCAGCGTTCGTTCATCGCTTAAGTCTATTCTAAGCAATAACTTAGCTCCATCCAGTCCCAGCTTGGCTATGTCGCTGGGCCTAAAAGCGGTTACCCTATCATCCAATTCAAAAATCGACCCGTTTAATCCGCCTCTATTTATGGACCCTATTATTATTTTGCTGCCTAAATACTCCTTTAACGGCATGTCCAGCTCATCTTCCAAAACATTGGCCAATATCAACAGCTCATCAAGTATATCGGCGGTGAGCAGTATTCCATCCACTTCATCCAGCATCAACGCGGTAAATGTCTTTACTAACAATCTTCCCCCTATCCAGTAACGCGTGCTTATCATCGCCTACTGCGAAGTTCAGCCGGGCCGGGTGATCCGCTGCAAGTATGATCAATCCCCCTTTCCACAGCCCTTTCCAAGCTGGGCTTCTTCCTCCGCCTCAATATATCGTAAGCCTCATCCCTGGCGCGATCACTTATCCTGCGTCTCCAAATGCTTTTTAGAACATCATTTAATTTCTTTAGGCCGGCCTCCCCTATGTCGGGCATATGCCTAACCCAGCGGTAGATCAACTGCTTTTCTGCTTTGCATGGATAGCTTGGCAGCCAACGCTATTTCTAATGCAGCCCTACCATCCTCGGCAGTCACTAGGGGGGGTCGTTTGTCATTCTTGACAGAGTCTATGAATGCCCGCAGTTCCTCCTTATACGCCTCCTGGAATCTCTCTATGAACCATTCGTATTTATCCTGCTTTTTTACAAGTACAACATCGTTACTGCGCGAGGAATTGACGGGCACCACCAATATGGAGCCCTTGGTGCCAAGAACCTCAACGCGTGTATCGTACCCATACGCGCTGAACCTACAGGCATCCACGTACGCCATTGCATTGTTGGATAGCGCAATAGTGGTGGTGGTCACGTCATAATCCCCCCCCTGCCCCCCCGTCACGCGGGAGCCTTGGGCCATAACTGTTTTAGCCTCCGTATTGGCCAACCACCTGATCGTGTCATAGTCGTGGCTGGAGGTATCCAGGAAGATGCCGCCGCTTATCTCCACGTTGACGCCCGGATTGGGAAGTGGGGGGGGATCCCTGGTGACCGACATGATATAGATCAAGTCGCCTATTTCTCCCTCATTCATGTACTCCTTTATTTTCCTGTACATTGGATCGAATCGACGTTGATAGCCAACTTGCACCCATACCTTTCGTTTTTTGGATAAATCGACTATCTCATCCGCGTTTTTCAAATCCAGTGCCAATGGTTTCTCCACGAATACGTGCTTGCCGGAATCCATTGCGGCCTTTATTATTTCCGGCTTGAACGCGGTGGGCACGGCAACCACCACTGCATCCAGGTCCTTATTCTCCAGCAGCTTAACGTAGTCGTTATATGCAACGGTATGGGTCTCCGAGCCACTCGCTCCGCTACCTTGGCGTTAGAATCGACGACTCCGATAAGCCTCGCGTCCTCGATTTCATGCGATAAGGTCAATGCATGAAATCTACCTATCAGGCCAACCCCCCCTATAACCCCCCCTATGTTTATTGTCATGATTGATTAAGATGCTGCTTATTTTAAAATTTTGTGTGAGGTTCATTAACTATCAATAATATACAGCAAAAATATTGAGCTATTTCAAATTGAAAAATAATTTAATACCATCTAGTTATTATTATTTTTCTATCTGTAAAGAAGTCCACGGTGTCTATTTGGGGATGGTGGCTGCCTAGGCCGGATATGCCCTTACCTCCAAAGGGGGAACCAGCCCACGGGCGCGGCCACGCCTATATTGACTCCAACATTCCCCCCCACCCTCACTTCATTGGAGAACGTCCTGGCCCATTTGCCGTTCTGCGTGAATATCACGGCGGAATGATGATACTTCCCCCCCGCATTTATCCAGCTAACCGCCTCATCTAATTCCTTAGCCCTCATCAAATTGACCACCGGCCCGAAGATCTCCTCCCTTGCTGTCGCCATAGTTGGGCTGACGTCCTCCAGAATAGTTGGTCCTAGGTAAAATCCGCTGGGATACCCGTTTACAGTGAAGTTCCGCCCATCCAGTACAAGCTTGGCGCCTTCGTTCAAAGCATCATCTATCTTCTTCATAACGTTGCGGCGGTATTGATCCGTTGTCATCGGCCCCCCCATCTCCACCCCCCCCTCGTTTAGGCCGTAACCTACCTTCAATGCCTTAGTCCTCTCCACGAAGGAATTCTTGAATTTATTGTAATAGTTATCATCTCCCACCACAACTATGTTTTGTATGGCCAAGCATCGCTGACCCGCGTTTCCATACTTGGAATGTACAAGGGTCTCCACAGTATTTCCAAGCTCTGCATCTGGCATTACGACGGCGTAATTGGCAGCCCCCCCACCGCCCCCCTATGTATCTTTTACCTGACGCGGCTGCCGCCGAGTATAACTTCATGCTATCGATGATGTGCCCACGAACCCTGTTCCCTCTATCTTATCATGGGATACCAAGTACTCCACGGCGGAGTTATCGAGGTGGACCAAGTTAAGGACTCCCGGCGGGAACACCTCTGCAATTAACTCCATCACGTACGTCATGGGTATGGGCGTTACTGGACTGACCTTAACCACCACGGTATCGCCCAAGGCGATGGCATATGGTATAAACCAGAAAGGAATCATCACTGGAAAATTATATGGGGGGGTTACCGCCGCGAACACGCCGAGGGGGGGTTCTCGTGCCATGACCTCGTCTATCTCGCTGGCGATTTCGCGCTGGTATTCGCCCTTGGAAAGAGAAAGCAAAACAGCTATTGAGCTCTCCACGTTCTCAATGCTCCTCCGTATATCTCCCCTCGAATCCCCCCCTATTGACTTGCCGTGATTCTGGGTATTAACCCTGGCTATGAGTTCCTTGTTATCCTCAAGTATTTGTTTAAGCTTAAATAAATATTGAAGCCTATCTGGTATCGGTACTTTACTCCACGATTTGAACGCCTCATATGCGGCATTGACGGCCTCATCCACGTCATCCTTTGTGCCGAGCGGGACCTCCCCCCCGATGATGCTCCCTAATCCCGGATCATATAGTGGAGCATAATTGGGCGAGTGGGATTCAACCCATTTGCCATTTATGAATTGCCTCAATTTGCCGTAATTTTTTCTAGGAACATCTAGAGTAGCCATGAAAAGCACATTCAAGCGATATATAAAAATATTAACCCATAGGCGCACTATTTCTATGTATTAATAGATTATATTAATAGTATTTAATAGTGATTCTCACGGCACCATTGGATATATTTCAATCTTTATACAATATACGACGCGATGGTATGTCCCAATAGCCATATGCCTTAGAGCCGCTGTATGGGAACTTCCTTTCAACTATTGCCTCGATCACCGTGGGCACATTCATACTAATGGACTTTGCCAATGCATTCCGCAATGCATCGGGGGATTCCGCCCTGATGTACTCGGCGCCATATGCACGGGTTATCTTCTCTATTGAAAATTCATATAGCGAATTATCGGACTTCCTGAACTCAGTCCTATAGATACGCTCCATGAAGCTCCTGATCTGGAGGTCCCTTATGGATACCCATCCATAATTATTCAGCACCAGGACTATTATCGGTATATTGAATTGAACTGCGGTGGATAATTCGACGTTATTCATCAGGAAAGACCCATCGCCTTCCACCGCCATCACCACATCGTTGGGCCTCGCCAATTTAGCGCCTATCGCAGCGGGCAATGCGAAGCCCATTGTGGAGAAACCGCCCGAACTTATAAAAGTCAATGGCTGGTAGGCCAGCCACTGTTGGGAGAATATCTCCTGGGGGCAATCCAGCGCTCAGCGTTATTATGGCGCCTCTGGGAAGAACATCCCTGGCTATCTTAACTATATTGGGTATGCCCATGGGGGGGGATCCCTTCCTCATTTCCTCCATCTCCTCCAACCATTTCTGCTTCAACTCCTTGAACCTCCTATACCACGCAGTGTTCTCCTTCTTGCTTCCAGCAGCAATAGAGGTCAGGGCATTATATAGGGCCGACATCGCTGAACCCGCATCTGCCACTATCCCCCCCACCTCTACTGGGTAATTCTTGCCTATCTCATGGTAGTCAATGTCTATTTGTATGAGCTTGGTTGGAGGTATATTGAAGGTTATATCCGGCACATACGAGCTAGTCGTCTCATCACTGAACGTGACCCCCCCACTGCCAGAATCACATCGGCGGATTTGGATAGCTCATTCGCGACGGAACTACCTATGTTGCCGGGAGAGTAGGCATAAAGATCATGATCCTCAGGAAATCCTCCCTTGGCATCTCCCTGAACGTGGTCATGACGGGAGCGCCCAGAAACTCCGCTACCTTAACTACCTGCTCCGCCGCGCCAGACATGGTAACGCCACCTCCGATCAGAATTATGGGGGGCGTTCCGCATTGATGAGCACCTCGGCCGCTCTTTTTATTGCATCTGGATCAGGATATATGCGACCCATCGGCGCGTACTTAAGGGGGGGATCAGGCACCTCGGTCTTTATCTTGCTTACTTGTATATCCATCGGCAAATCTATTAGGACGGGGGGGCCTGGTCTTCCGTATAGGGCCTCCTTGTATGCATTGACCAATACCCTGGGCAACTGCCGTATATTCGTGACAAGCCAAGTCCTCTTTGCAAAGTGATCCATTCCATTTGAATAATCAACCCAGTGCTTCCTCTCTATTTCTTGGAAAATACCCATACCGAAAAGGTATGTTTGTATCTGTCCAGTTATTGCTATGAAGGTGGAGGAGTCAACGAATGCCGTCGACATGGCAGTTGCCAGATTCGTGGCCCCCCCAGGTCCGACGGACGTAGTGACGACGGCCGGCGTTCTTCTATTAGCCCTGAAATAGCCATCAGCCATGTGACCACCCCACTGCTCGTGCTTTACTGGAATCAGGGTGACATCCGGCTGTACGTCTAGTATTGCATCCACTATATTTACATTGCCATGGCCCGGGATTCCAAATACGTACTTTATTCCGGCTTTCTTTAGGAATTGAGCTATTAGTTCTGAACCGTCATACTCATCTTGATCGGGCATGCTTTGATAAAGTATCAATTATGATTTTAAATTTTTCCGACAAGTAGGAATGAATTCATTGAAGATTTTACAATTCACTTAGCGTTAAGACGGGATCTAACGGTTTCCACGATGTAATCCTCCAATTCTTGAGGCGACATCTTTCCTCCTTCGGTATCCAATGCAATGGTGCATGATCCATTACTATTATGTGGTTAGCTATTGAGTGGACGTGGTGGATATTATGGCTTATCACTATTGCAGCCATTTCCCTGGTTCTTTTCTCCACCAGCGTCTTCACGAAGTCCAAAACGCTCTTCGATTCGTAGACAGAAAGAGCGGCAGTGGGTTCATCCAGTATCAGCAGTTTGGCATTGAACATCAATGCCCTTACTATTGCTACCATTTGCCTCTGGCCGCCCGACAACTCCTCCGCGTATTTATCTACGTTTATATCTATTCCAAATTCTTTCAGCAATTTGCTGGTAAGCTTTCTCATGCTGTTTTTATCGAGAAGGCCAGCCTTGGTGGCCTCACGACCTAAAAATACATTCCTATACACAGGCAGTTGAGGTATGAGGGCTAGGTCTTGATAAACAGTCTCTATGCCAGCCAATCGGGCCTCCTTTGGCGAATTAAATGTAACTGCCTTCCCATTCAACAGTATGGTACCCCCCCTATCAGGTTTAAGGTATCCGGCCAATATCTTGGCTAATGTGGATTTTCCGGCACCGTTGTCTCCCACCAGGCCTATTAGATCGCCGTCCTTTATATCGAACGAAACGTCTCTTAATGCTATTACATGACCATAACTCTTCCAAAGATTCCGTACCTCCAACATATGTCAGCTGTTTTATGCTTATTTTTATATCTTTTCGTCAATAATTAGCCTATATAAATAGCAATTAATATAAAGAAATATTTAATAAGAGAAAGTAATTAATTACCAACCATGGTCGAACGAACCGATATACGAAAGAAGACAAGTGCCTTTCTAAAGCTCCATAGGGAGGTGATAACGGCCATAATATTTGCGCTGTTAATAGCAATTTTTTATGCAATTAACCCATTGCTCATGACATTATCATCTTGGGCTAGCATAATGATAACAGCATCGGAGTACGGCATAGTATCCATTTTCATTACTTTATTATTAATAGGTGGGGGGGAGTTCGATCTATCCGTGGGTTCCGTCTTCGTTCTAGGCGGAATGTCATTTGGAATATTGATCAATTCCGGCTATAATCCGTACCTATCGCTCATAATATCGCTGGCCGTATCCACGGTTGTGGGATTGGCAAACGGATTGATAACTGTCTATCTGAATGTACCATCCTTCATAACCACATTGGGAACATCCTATGCATTGGAGGGGGGGTTGCTCCTGATAGTAACTGGGGGGGTTTTCCAATATCAATAGTGCTTAAAAGCGTTCCATTTTGGACCATATTGAGTGGAAATATTTTCCATGGAATAAATGCGTGGACCATATGGTTCATAGCAATAACGGCCATCTCGTATATGCTCCTCGAGCATACCAGGTTCGGAAACCATATATTCGCAACCGGGGGGGTTCCGTTAGATCAGCATATGCAGTTGGAGTCAACGTGAAGATGGTCAAGATGATACTTTTCATGCTCTCCGCGCTGGCCGCCGGATTCATGGGAATCCTCTCCTTAACGTATTTCACATCAATGTCGGTAGATGAGGGACAGACGCTCCCGCTCTTGACTCTAGCGGTGGCCGTCATAGGGGGGGGACCCCCCCATTGACTGGGGGGGCATAGGTAAGATGCAAGGTACCTTTCTGGCATCCTTGATAATAGGCCTAATCTATGTCGGTTTGGTACTAGCGAAGGTACCATCGTATTGGTACATCACGTTCGTCGGCATAATATTGATCGTTGTTGCCGTGATAAACCAAAAAGCAATAGGAGCCAAGCTGATACCAACTTGATGGGCAACTATATTAATATTTCTTAATATTTATATTAACATTTATTAATATAATATAGGTCAATATTATATTACAAAAAACTTAAAAAACATATATAATTTATACCCGTTTATGAGCAAAAAATCAGCAAGACTAGGTATATCAAGCCAGACGATAATTATTATAGTGCTGGTAATCATCGTAGTAGTGCTGGCGGCCGCATATGCATATAAAGTGTCGGCCCCCATCATCAACCACCACTACATCGCCTACAGCTAAATTGGCTGCCTTACCCGTCATTTGTCCAGCGCACCCCAATCAGAAGCTAACGGTGTATTTCGTAACACATGGGGGGGCGCCAACGGATCCATTTTGGGTGCCAATAGTGGAGAGCTCAGTCTATATGGGGGGGACTTGCTGAATATGTCTGTAATATACGAAGCCCCCCAGCACGTTCTCCATATCAAGCCTGGTTAATTTAATGCAGTCCGCCCTAGCAGCCCATCCTAATGGACTGATTATATCGGTGCCGTCGGGCACCGCCGTGGAGCCAATAATAGAGGAGGCGCACAGCATGGGAATACCAGTGATAGTTGTTAATGTAATACCGCCGCCAGGCAGCTTGCCCGGCTTTCCCTATAATGATACCCTGGCATACGTGGGCCAATATGATTATGAGGCCGGCGTTGGCGCTGGCCAATACATGATAAAATGGTATGAGCAGAGATTCGGCACCATGCCGACCCAAATAGTTATATTCAACCATGAGCCGGGACTCCTGGGATTGACCCTCAGAATTGATGGAATAGAGAACGTCACGAAAAGCATTGATCCGGGAGCCACAATAAATGTAGTTCCCATATCCCTCAATTACGCCGACTCGTATTCCATAATAACCTCATATCTAGAGGCCCACCCGAACACTCAATTAATAGTGACTCTGGGACCCGCTGGAACTGATCCCGCCGTCGCCGCAGTAGATAACATGCATCTAAACGGCAAGGTGTTCATAATGGCCTTCGACATAGACAACGTCACCTTGAATGCCATTAGAAATGGAACGTTAATAGGCACCGTAGATCAGCAACCAATGGAGCAAGGCTTCATGCCTGTATTCGAGATGTGGCTGTATCTCTGCTATGGAATAGTTCCGCAATACAACATGACCACGGGACCATTCATACTAAACAACAACACAATAGGCCTATACAACTATCAATTAGTGGCTTCCAGCAAGTACTTGACCCCCCCGTACCTAAAGGCAATAACTGGTTGAGCATATTCTTTAATTATCTTTAAAAGATAATTAAAAATAATTTTATTTCCATGCAATTTTCAAGCAAGTGGAACTATGTCCTCCTCAGATACGGTCTCCAAGTCCTTCTGCTTGGGCTCCCTCAACAGCAGCGTTAATCCAAGGCCCAACACGGCAGCCACGGCGTATACCATCAATATGCCGCGTATCCCTATAGCCAGCTCCAGCGAGGGGGGGAAGAGGAGCGTCGATATGGCCGCGCCCGCCTTCCCCCCCGCGGCAGCCGATATCCCGTGCCCCCCCGTGGTCCTGTACCGCGTTGGGTACACCTCGGCGGGCACCACGAAGGTGGTGGTGTTGGGTCCGAAGTCTATGAAGAAGAAGGTCAACACGTAGAGGGATAGGGCGTACGAGGCCGGTATCAGGAAGCCCACTATCTTGGTCCCGCTCACCTCCATTATGGAGGCCACTATTAAGTATAGTATGGCCATTCCGGCGAATCCCGTTAATTGAATTGATTTGCGGCCCAACCGGTCCATCAGCGCCACGGACAGGTAGTAGCCCGGCAGCCCGACTATGAATGGAAGGCCAGCCTCCAATATGAGCCTCTCTATTTGAACCGATGCAGGAAGCGAGGAGCTTATTGGGATAAACGATGAAACTATGGGGCCGGAGTACACGCCGGAGCCGTAGAACGCTATATCCATCAAGAACCAAGCGCCCGCCGTGGCCAATAGGGTGAGCCAGTACCTCCTCAGGAACTCCATCACGGGCATGCTCCTGGACGCCGCGGCGCCGCTGATCCTGGCGCCTAGAAGGCCAGCCGCCCTCTCCGCCTCCGTCTTGTCACGCTTCACTAGCAAAGCGTACCGCGGTGTCTCCGGTACCTTGCGCCTCAGGTATATTACCGACAAGGCAGGGATGGCGCCTACGCCCAGCATCACTCTCCAAGCCAGCCCCGGCGGGAGGAACAGCGCTGATAACGCGCCAACCAGTATGGCGGTAAGGGAACCCACTCCCTGCGTGGAGAAGACGAGGGCCACCAGCTTTCCCCTGTCCCTCGCGTTAGCGTACTCGCTCATTATCACGGAGGACACGGGGGGGTAATCGCCGCCTATGCCCAGCCCCCAGCACTAGGCGGGAGGCTATTAACCAGTAAAGGTTGGGCGACACGGCGGATAGGAGCGCGCCGATCACCATTAGGGTGGCCTCTATTCCGTACACGCTCTTCCTTCCAAATCTATCCGCCAATGCCCCGAAGAGGAGCTGGCCTATTATCGCCGTGAATATGGCGGACGCGCCCAGGAAGCCGGACAACGGCATGCCCAGCACCTTCGTCGCCACGTCAAATCCAGGAATGCTTGTCTTGCTGAACACGTCCAGCACTGCCCCTATTATGAAGAGATCATATGCATCCGTGAAGAAGCCCATGCCGGCGGTGAAGAACACCTTAATGTGGGCTAGGGATAGCCCCATGCCGTTCAAGTCGCTGAAGGGATTCCTCGACTGATTTGAACTCATGATAGTGGTGAATCCAGTCCTTCCTTAAACGCTTCCTATGTAAAACTCGAACACTATATATAAACTCAAATAAATACATACTCCAAAACACAGAGAGGCCACAGAGGAACTAAGTTGGCTTTTAATTGCAAGGCGATTGGGAGGCCCTAGCCCGTATAAGGCTCAAGATAGGTTGGCTTTTTATCTCCATATATTTAATATTAATTCCATGAATATAAATTAAATATAAACAACGAAAAACAACCTAATGCTTAAAAATCGATTAATGTCAACAAAAGCATGTCTCACATTGAGAACGCTAAGGAGGCGGCGGAGCTGATCTCCATCGCGCTCCAAGTGAAGCCCAGCGACTGCATCGATAAGAACCATCAATCCATAACTATGAGCGCAATAAACGATGTGGGCCGCATATTCCCAGAGCTGAGCGGGAAGCTTCAAGCACTGGCGTCCAAGTTCGCGGAGATTCAGGCAGCCAGCAGGAGACTCACGGAGGCTCCCAGCGTGGAGGCATACGCCGACGCTGTCCTCACCATCTTCACGCAATACAACGTGGACCCCGGCATATACGCCGTGTTCGCCGCTTTGCAGGGAATGCACGCTGCCCAGGCATGCGGGGGGGCCGACGCCGCCAAGTTCTTCCTGGCCAGGACTATGCTGGCGGGATCCCTTCCATTCAATCTTTATTTGATGCTGGCCGACTACATAAACATAGATCACAAAATGATAGTCGAGATGTTCAAGAACCTGCTTGGCAAGGGCCATTAATAAAAGCAAGCCTCGCCCTTAAGGATGGGAAGCGGGCCGGGGCGATTCTATATGCAAGCATTTGCCATTTCCCTGGAGCACTTCTCACCCAGGGAGTCCGGTATCCTCGGTATCACGTCCACCAACACCTTCTTGGCCAGGTCCAGCTTCTCCGCGCTCATCCTCTCCACAGCATCGGCCGTGACGGGTTGGTGGGGGGGACCCATATGTCGTAGTCCGTCACCAAGGCGAGTAGGCCATAGCACATGCCCATCTCCCTGATCAAATTTATCTCCGGCACCAGGGTCATCCCTATTATGTCGCACGCGTACACATCCCTCCATATCCTGGACTCCGCCTTTGTGCTGAAGCGGGGGGGTCCCTCTATGCAGACGTAGCACCCCCCCCATCGTGGACCTTGTTATACTTGGCGGCGGCCTCCACCAAGAGTCGCCTGATTTCCTCGTTGAAAGGCTCCACGCCTATCTGCGGGTGGCAAACACGGGGGGGGCCGTCGAAGAACGTGTACTCCCTGGCCTTAGTCATGTCCACGAATTGATCTGGAACCACGAAGTCCCCCGGCGCGTAATCCTGCCTCAAACTGCCAACCGCGCTCACCGCTATGACGGAGGACACGCCCACAGCCCTCAAGGCCCACGCATTGGCCTTGTAGGGTATCTTGTGGGGGGGAGGGTATTTATGCCCCCCCCTGCCGTGGCGAGGCAGGAACGCGACCCAGGACCCCCCCGCCAGCCTCCCCACTATCAGGTTATCGCTGGGGGGGAACCCGTAGGGCGTGTGCATCTGCACCTCAACAGCGTCGCCCAGTATGCCAGGATCATACAGCCCCGAGCCGCCTATCACGCCGATCCTCGGGGTTATCCCCCCCATGCTGCGCAGCTCGTCTGGAGAGGTTGCCTTTACTAGTTTCACTTATAAATCGCCCCCCCGGAGTCCTCTATTTAAGGATTTCACATGTATAGGAGGACATATGCCATAGGCAATCTACAGATGCTGGTAAAGATGTACTCGGCCGCCCAGCTCGACTTGGTCAGGATGTTCAAGGCAGTTAAGAAGGGGGGGAACTCCTACGAGGTCCCGCTTGAGAACCTGCCCTGGCAACGGTGATAGACCTGGGGGGGCAGCAGTACAGGTTAATCAGCGACGGCAAGCCGCTGACCCTCACCAACGCATCCCTGACCAAGATGCCCCACGGCACGGAGCTGATAGTGGGGGGGTTCCTGGCAAGCGATGGGAACATCTATGGATCCTCCATAGGCGTGGGGGGGAGACCCATGTTCAAGTGCCGCCGAACCCCCGCTGGAGAGACCCCTCGACCTGTGGGACGCGCCCGGCAACATATCCATGCCGCAGGTCCAAGCCATCGTGGAGGATCTGGCCTACGCGGAGTCGATAAACGTGAGCGCGCCGGTCAAGTGCGTGGAGGACCCCAACCTGGAGACCAGGAAGTTAGTCGTGTACTCCTGGCTGGTGTCGATCCTGGACAAGGCGACCATAGACCTAACCAAGTCCGAGCTTACCTACATATAGCGCTCGCCATCGATCAACCGGGCCGGGCGCTCCCCCCCATTAACCTCCTCATCTCCTCGAGGAGGACCGCTCCATCGCCCTTGGTGAACCACTCGTGGAACGGCGCCATGGCGTTGACGACCTCCTCCGCCACCGTCTTCTTCAAGTCGAGCGGGTGAACAGCGCCGTCGCCGTAGGCCTTGGCCAGCTCCTCGAAGGTCCAGAACTCCAGCCTCCCCCCCGCCGAACTGAGCCGGCTTCTCCACTGTGAAGGGGGGGGTCTTCCTGGGCTCCCTGAACGAGAACACCCTGGCCAGGTCCAGGACTGGGTTGCCCTCCAACACCTTAGGCGGGCAGTAGGCGTTGAGAACCTTGCGCCTCACCTCGTCCGGCTGATCATGCAGGAAGAGGGCGGTGTCCGGCTTTGACTTGCTCATCTTGGCCTCGGACAGCTCCTCCCTGGACTCGGTTCCCTTCAGGTTGAGCGCCGGTATTAGGTGGTGTAGCACTATTATTGGCTTCACGCTCCTCTCGCCCAGCCGCAGTGGCATCAACCTGACCCTGTCCCATACCTCCCTTGCCAGCACGTATGCCTTCCTCTGATCCACGCCGCCCTGCGCTATGTGGGTTCCCAGGGAGTAGACGTCCACCACCTGCATTAATGGGTAGATGAACCACGCCAGCTTGGCTGACTCGCCGTACTTCCTCCCCCCCATTATGGTGAGGCTGTGCTTGGCGTCCGCATGGTGACTTGCCTGGCCAGGTCCAGGACTTGGTACCAGTAATTCTCGTTTTTCTCGAACATATCTGATGCAAGCACGAACTCCACTCGAGAGGGGTCCCCCCCTCCAAGCACCTCTATGGCCTTGGCCAACGTCCTCCCGAAGTAGCCCGTGGCGGCCCTCCTTATGGCGCCTAAGTCTCCCCCCCCAGCTTATCGTTGAGCCACGAGTGAACGTCGGCCAGCAGTATCGATGTTTTGATCCCGGCACGCTGCATGTCGACGAGCTTGCTCATGCTTATCACGCCAGTGCCTATGTGGACGAAGCCCGATATCTCGAAGCCTATGTAGTGCTTCAATTCCTGCCCAGTCTCCAAGTACTCCCTCAATTCATCCTCGGTTAGCACCTCCTCCGTGGGGGAAGCGCTTCACCAGGAATAGCCTCTCCTCCAAATCCATGCAGCCGCAGCGCACAGCCGCTATTAATGCGTTTCTTACCCGTGAGCCGCTCGGCCGACGGCCATTTACGGCCCCCCCACGCTCGATTTCTCAAATGGTTCTGGCCTGGGCCTAATCCCCCCCATTCAATTATGAAGCGAGCAATGTCCTAGTAGGGCAGGTGCACACCCGCAGCCCGGACCTCCACTGCTCCAGCACGCACCAAAACCTAAGAGTGACGAACATGGAGGGGGGGATCCAGCGGCGTTCATGAATAAGTGAGCGAGATAAACGCTGCGGCCGAGGAGAGAGCGCAGTGAAACTACCGCCTTTACGTGTGGGGGGGCTTTTGTAATTTCCATTAATATAAACCCCCCAGCGCGCACTGTCCCAGTGGGGGGGTTGGGCGCGGCGGATCTACCGCTTCATTGGGGGGAAGGTACCTCCTTGGCTTATCCCAATAATGAAGCGAATGGCCCGTGCAGTGATAGATGCCATGTTGATTGAGTGGGAGAGGAGGAGTTATTGGAGAGGCTTGGCAATCCCTTCTGGTTCCAGGGATTCAGTAACATCATTGGAATGGATTGGGACTCCAGCGGCTCCACAACAGTGGTGATACACATACTGAAGCAAGTGCTGGAGCCGGGGGACGGGTTGGCGGTGCTCGGCGGTAAGGGGGGGGAGTGGGCGACGGCCGTGCCGACAGAGCTTAGGGGGGGCTGGGCGGGGGGGAGTTCGACGTGGACGCGGACGCGCTGGAGAGAGCCAGCAGCTGGCCGCCAAGGTGGATTCAACGCTTCTACTGGATGGGCATCAAATATACATCCACTCCATGCTGGTTACGAGAAGGGGGGGGAGGTGGGCCATCATACAGCAGGGAATGAATGTGGCCACGGGGGGGTTCGCCAGACGGTACCACTGGGTGGAGCCGGGGGGGAGCTTCGTCAACGAGCCTCACTCAGCCGTGGCTGGGGGGGTGAGGGGGGGAGGGCGGCGAACGTGATAGAGGCGGGGGGGCAGGAGGGGGGGACCAGGAAGCTCCTCATTGATTTGCTCAACGAGGACCCCAGGAAGCTGGTGAGAGAGTATAGGGTGGCTAGGTCAATGCTGGGCGGGGGGGCATCGATGCGTGGCTATACGGAAGGTCGTTTGGGGGGGCCGTTTCGAGGGACTTGGTATACTACCAACCGGTGAGGAATCGCGGGCTTCGCTCTCTGGAGGCGTTAGCGGCTAGGAGGCCGGAGAGCTTGGAGGAGGCGTTGTTGATGGGCATGGGACCGGCAGTCTCCAGGGCACTGTTCCTGGTGGCTGACTTGATCTACGGGAAGCCGCCGTCCCCCCCCAACGATCCCGTGACTCATCCATACGATCCATTCAAGTACGCCTACGCAATAGGCGGGAAGGATGGAGTTCCGTACCCCCCCATAGATAGGAGGACCGCGGATGAGGTGATAGCCACGTTGAGGAGCATTGTTGAAAACGCCAAATTAGAGGAGAAGTATAGGAGGAGGGCCTTGGGCTCGCTGGCTAGGCTGAGCGGCTCGTCTTGAGCTCCTCCTCCCGCTTAATGGTTAGTATCCTAGCTATTGCCTTCCTCACAGTTCTAAGCCGGCCCGGGTTCTCGACCACTCCCTTGCCTGCCTGGGCCCTCAGCTTCCGTACCTCCGTCAATAAGTCCCCCCCCAATAACCTCTCCCTGTCCTCCTTTGACAGCGACCTTATGTACTTGGAGTTAAGCCTCTGCTTACTGCTCATTCGCCTCGCCTCCCGCCTCGCCTTGGACTGTTATCTCGGGCTTCGTCTCGACTTTCTCCGGCTCCGCTATCTCTATCTTGTCGCTGGGAGTGACGCCTGGAGGCATTATCATTACCTTTACGCCGAACAATCCTTGGTTGAGCAATACCCAAGTGACTGAGCGCTGTACCTTAGTGGACGCGTCGTTGCCTGACTTATACACGACTCCCCCCCTCACGTACTTCTCGAACCTGGACCTCTCGCTGCTGAGCTTCCCGCTTATCACTATCTCCACGCCCTTCGCGTCGCCGAGTTGCCGCAGCGCGGCTAGGGCGGCTCGCCTGAACTTGACTCCCTTCGCCATGGCGTTAGCTATCTTCAATCCAACCAGCTTTGCGTTGTGTTGAGGATCCTCGACTTGGACCACGTCTATCATAACGTTATCCAGGTCGAACTTGTTCTTCAATTGCTCGCTCAACTCCTTAACTATGGCTCCCTTCCTGCCTATTATTCTGTTCTTGTGCTCCGCGCTTATCATTATTCTGGACCCTATGGGGAGCCTCTGGATGGTGGCATCCACGTAGCCTGACTTGGCCAGCCTGTACTCCAAGTACTCCTTTATCATCCATTTCCTTTTATTGTCCTCCAATATCTTCTTCCTCACCGGCACCTTAGTGGACAATCAGATCACTGCAAACCGCCTTACAGCCCCATTTAAAAAACTTACCTTGAAGAAGAATTGAAAGCCAGACGCGGCAGCCATGCTTATAAAGGGATATCGACGCGGAGTTCACATGAGCTTCAGCAAGATGAGCAAGCTCGGGAGCTACTTCATAGAGTTCATATCGCCGACCAGCTGGCACGTGAGGGGGGGGTGAGAAAGATATACTACAGCGAGGAGTCCAAGTACCAGAGAATAGACGTGGTTGAGTTCGAGGACCTGGGGAGGGGGATTGGTGCTGGACGGGAAGGTTCAGAGCGCCCTCTACGATGAATTCATATACCACGAATCCCTCGTCCACCCCCCCGCCCTAATAGCCCACGGAAAGCCGGAGAGGGTCCTGATAATAGGGGGAGGCGAGGGCGCAACGGCCAGGGAGGCGCTCAAGCACAAATCGGTCCGGGAGGTCATCATGGTGGACCTGGACGAGGCAGTGGTCAACGCCTCCAAGAAGTACCTGCCTGAGATGGGGGGGCCGACGCGTTCAGCGATCCCCGGTTCAAGCTGGTGGTGGGGGGGATGGGCGCAAGTACGTGGAGGCGGCGTGGGGGGGGAGTTCGACGCCATAATAATAGACGCCACGGATCCAATGGAGGGGGGGGCCCGCCAGCCTCCTCTACACGGTGGAGTTCTACAGGGCCGTCAAGAACGCCATGAGGCCGGGCGGAGTGATGGTGACGCAGGCCGCCAATACATCGGATGCGCTAGACGTCATGGCATCAATACATAAAACCATAAGCACGGTATTTAAAGTCACCAGGCCCTACAGCGCGTACGTGACGTCCTACGACGCGCCTTGGGGGGGATTCATATTCGCCAGCGACTCGGCGGATCCAAAGGCCATCCCCCCAAGCGACGTGGACTCCAAGATAGCCGCCAACGTGAAGGGGGGGAGCCTCAAGTACTACGACGGGGGGGAGACGCACGTCCACATGTTCAGCCTCCCAAAGAACGTGAGGGAAGCCTTCGCCTCCGCTAAGCGGATAGCCACCGATAGGGAGCCGCCGTCCGTCAGGCTCCCCCTCAGAGCACCCACTTGGGTAACCTGTAGGGCCTTATCATTTCGTAAACCTCCCCCCTCAACTCCTTATCGGTCTTGAAGGCCCCCCTGAGACCCATGGATACCATGGCTGCCGTGTTCTTGGCGCCCCCTCATTATGACGCATAGGTGGTACGCCTCCGTGACCACCATGACGTCGGGGGGGGAGCCCGTGGTCTCCATTATTTCCTGGGCTATTTGATGCGTCATGCGCTCCTGAATTTGAAGGCGACGCGCGTACTTCTGCACTATCCTGGGTATTTTGCTCAGCCCAATCACCTTGCCGCGCGGCACGTAGGCGACGTGGGCCAGCCCCCCCATGAATGGAAGCACGTGGTGCTCGCAGAGGCTGTAGAACTTAATGCCGGCTATCACGACGAGGTCCGTGGACTCCGTGAACCAAGTGTAATCCACCTCGCTCTCATAACCCTCCAGCAGTTCCTCATACATGTCGGCCACCCGCCTAGGCGTGTCGCGCAGCCCCTCCCTGTCCGGATCCTCCCCCCCAATCGCCTCCAGGATGGAACGCATTGCCTTGGATACCTTGGCCTTATCTATTTTCGTGCCGGATTCCTTGTTCACGATTAGGGCCGTCTTCCAGCTATCAATTTAACTGTATCGCCATGCAATAATTACAAAAACCCAACGCAAAAAGGGGGGGAGGGGGGGCTAGGGCTTAAAACGGGGGGGGAAAGCGAGTTTCCGGAGTGAAACAGAGGCTGTTGATTGCCATCGGCATTGCCGCGTTGGCGGCTGCCGCCACCATGCTCTACGAAGCCCATGAGCTGACCAGCAGCTCCTATAACTACATAAACGCGCGGACCTGCGTGGAGGCGCTGAAGGAATTGGAGCCCAATCCCTTCAACGAGTCCGCCGCCGCATCAATCACCGCCAGGCTGCCCATCTCAATTCAAGTGGTGGTGGAGGGAGTGAACGGGACCCAGCTGGCCAGGTACGGGAACTACATACCCATAACCCCCCCCAAGCCCCCCCCGGCGGCGTCCTCCCGCCCAGCGGCGGAGTGGCCATACTCGGCCCCGGCGCGTGCATGTACGTCGGGAGCGAGTACACGGTCACCGTGAAGCTGGGCCTCTGGCCCAAGGCCCTATACGCCGGCGCGGCGGGATTCGCGCTATTGATCGGCGGGTTCGCCTCACTAATAGTGGCTGACAGGGCCGGCGAGGGCCGTCAGGAAGGCGATGAGTAGGACGAGTACCTGGACCTGGTCTCAGCCAAGCCGTGCCTAATCAACTCCAAGTACCTCCGCGTCGATTCGTCGTCAAGGAAGCCGGACGAGCCGCCGGACGCCGACAACCACTTGAACGCTGCAGTCAACACGGCCTCCACGACGCCTCGCGCGGCCGCTCCCCCCCCAATGGACGTGCCGGGCCCCCCCGCGAACCTAGCGCCCTCGCCGGCGAGAGGGGGGGCGCTACCGCCACCGCGTCCGACACCGTGCCCACAGCCACGTCGTCGCCGCACATCAAGCCCAGCTTGATGGCCGCCAATGACTTCGCCTCCACCGCCGTCTTGAATAGATCCACCAATCCCTCCTGGTTCAACGGCTCCCTGCTGACCGCCAGCACGTTTATCGTGTGCAGGCACGCTGGGGGCTCCAGACCCGCCGTGGATACGGCGAATCCACGCCCCCCCCAATCCACGATGGAGGCGAGGCCCACGTCAACCGCCGTGAGGAACACGAGCCACTGCCCGCTCACGCCGGCCATCGATAGGGCGGAGGCGGCCTCCTCGTCTGGATCCCCCCCGTCGAAGTCGCGTGGGACTGTCTTGAAGATGGCGCCCCCCCCTGGCCGCGCTCATTCCCCCCCCACCCCCCCCTAACGGTGGTGGAGAGCGATGTCAACTCCCCCCCCGCCGAAGTCGACGGTGACCAAGCCCGGCGCTCCTCGGATCATCTCTTGGCCACCGCCACGGCCGCCGGCCTCAGGGATGCATCGTCGAGCGTCAAGTATAGGACCGCCATGGATGCCCTCGCCGCGGCGTCCGCCGTGAAGAGGAGGTCCAAGCCCCCCCTCCTAATGCCCAGGTAGGGAATCACCAGCGAGCTGGCCCACCCGCCCATTATGGAGCCCAGGAGGGTGGCGGCGCCGTACACGGCGTTGTACAGCCCTATCGCTTTATTTCTATCCTTGGCATTATCGAATAGGTACGCCATGTACGCCGTGTTGGAGACGGAGTTAGTGAAGCCGGACACCACGTTGGCCACGTATATCCAGTACACGTTGGGGGGGACAGCGCGTACGCCAGGGGGGGAACGTTATCAGGCCCAGCCTTCCCAGGAACATCATAGTCCTCCTATGCCCATCCACCATTCTACCAACCCTCCTCTGCAGGGCCAGCGTGGAGACCCCCCCAGCTATGACGGAGATTATGGCGACGTTGGTGGTGGTCATGTCGAAGACGTACACCTGCGCCAGCGGAAAGAGGGGCCAGGAGAAGGACCAAGTGACCGCGAACAGCGTGGTTACCAGGTAAAACCGAGGCGGGGCGGAGGGGGGGCCCGGCAATCGCTGCCTCTCGCTGATGGTTATGCCGATCACGTTGATGGAGTTCAGGGCCAGGATCGCCGCGGTAACGTAGAACACGTACGAGGCGGCCGCGAGGCTCCTCCCTATCCACAGGCCGGCCAGGAGCGTCGCTATCAAGCCGCCCACGGACCCGAAGAAGGAGTACTCCGCCAACACCCTCCCCCCCTGGATCCCTTGCTCAGCTCCTCCATAACCAGCAACCACGCGAACGATATCAAGCCGTTGAGGGAGGCTATGCCGACGTATATGGCGGTATAGATGATTGAATCAATGGGGGGGCCGAACAGACCTAGGAGGACCCAGAGCAGGGCGAGGAGTAGGTTGCCCAGCAGCAGTAACCTGCCCGGCCTTGCCTTGGAGTAGCTGAGGGGGAGTTGAACCACTCCCCCCCAGAAGAAGGAGTTGGCCGACGACACGAGTCCCAGCAATGGCCCTCCGGCACCGCCCACGGCGGCCAGGAAAGATATGAACGGCTGCGCAAGGCCGTTCGCTATGTTCTGGAGCATTATATATAGCCTAAGCTTAGCCACGGGGGGGACCGCCGATCAATTATTTACTATATAAATATCTCTACCCACGACCGAATCCCGCGCGGGGGGGCGTCACTGCATTAACGTTAAATCCCCAATGAAGGCGGGGGGGATAGGCGTGAGGATACACTTAATTAGGGGGGGAATGTCAAATAGCTACTTGGTAGACGATGGAACCTCATAGACGCCGGGGGGGCCAAGCCAGCGGCGGTTCTAGCCAAGGCCCGGGAGGCTGGGATAAACATTAAGGCCATCATCATAACGCATTACCACGTGGACCACGTGCGATACGCCCGGGACTTGAAGAGAGAGACGGCGCCGAGGTGATAGCCCCCCCCGCTCTGGACGCGGACGTGATAAGGGGGGGCAAGGCGAGGCCGCGGGCCCCAAACCCGCTAGTGGCGGCATTCATGGCGTTAGCGAAGGCGCCTGGCGTCGATGTGGATCGGGAGGTAATGGACGGCGAGGAAATAATGGGTTACAGGGCGATACACATGCCCGGCCACACTCCTGGAAGCACGGCGTACCTCAAGGAAGACGCGCTGTTCAGCGGGGGGGATGCCGTGGTGGAGCGCGGGGGGGGCGGGGGGGCAGCGTTGCCTCCCAAGATGTTCAGCCTCGACATTAACGAGGCCCGGAGGAGCCTGGCTAAGCTGGCTGGCCTTGGGATCTCCACGATTTACCCGGGCCATGGGGATCCATTCCCAGCGGCATCGTTGAGCAAGTTGATTGTGAAGTAAAGGCACGGCTGGCCGCCGGCTCCGCGATTAATGGCGAGCCGACCTTGGAACTATCACAAATTATCTGGGTGGCTCTCGACAATAACTCACTGGGATCGCTGGTCCCCTCCCTAGCCGCTCCCGCCCAGCACTTCGTCCTCCACGTCGCTCACTGCCTTAAGCATGGAATCCACGGCGAGCTTGAACTTCTCCACCTGCTCCAACCTCCTCCTCGCGCTTTCAATCATGGTTGCAGGAGCGCCCATGGAGCGCTTCCCCCCCTCACCACCGCGGCGGGGGGGTCCAGACCCCCCCTGAATTCGCGTTTCTTGATGGACTCAGCCACGGCCCTGTGGGCCTGCCTGAAGGGGGGGATTGACTCCTCCAGGGACAGCTTCTCCGCGGTCTCCGCTGCGGTGACGGGGGGGAAGGCGGATAGGTCGCGCGACACCGCTGGGGGGGAGTTGACCTTGAGGCCCCTAACCACGTCCGCAAGCATCCGCGTTGATTCCATGGCTATCCCCATCACCTCCCACAAGTGCCTCGTCGCCTCCTGCAGGTCCAGCTCGTAGCCGACCTCCAATGGCCTAAGTATGGAGTACATGGCGGTTAAGTGCAATGGCCTCGCCGATGCGGGCCCTCATCACCTCCACAGTGGCTGGATTCCTCTTGTGGGGGGGCATTATGCTGCTGGTCGCCAAGTGCTTTGGATCCACGTCAACATAGGACAGCTGAGGCATCAACCACATCTGGAGATTGTTGAGGAACCGCCCCCCCGCCTCCGTTAAGTAAGCCACTACGCTGGACGCCGTGGATAGGGCGAAGTACCTGGACCCCCCCGTTGCGTAGACGGTGTTCTCGACCACCCCCCCCACGAACCCCCCCAGCTCACCGGCCTCCCTGCCTCGGTCCGCCCCCACCATGGAGCCCGCCAACGCGCCGGAGCCAGGGGGGGGACTTGTTCACGAGGCAGTAATTGGAGAGCAGCGTGGAGAGGAAGTCGCCGCTCAACTCGTCCAGGCCAAGCAGGTAGTGGCCGAGCGTGGTGACTTGGGCCGGCTGCTTGTGGGTTGAACCGATCATCAATTCCTCCCCCAAATCGATCGCCCTCCTCAGCAACGCGTCCCGCAGCTCCGCCACGTCGCGAGCTAGGAGCAGCATTAACCTCCTGAGCCTCAGCCGTATCGCGGTGGCCACGTGATCATTCCTGGACCTGCCCAGCCCAACCCAGCCCCCCCCTCCGGCCCCCCCAGCTCTTCTATTAGGCGGGCCTCCAGGTACTCGTGAACGTCCTCATAGCCATCCCCCGCCGCCGATGCCCTCAGCCGCCGCCCTCCTCAGGACGCCGCGTATGCGGGCCGCCGACTCCCCTGGCACGGCGCCCAACCTCTCCAGCTCATTTAAGTGAACCATCATGGCCAGTATCGTCTCCCTGAATATCTCCGCATCGTCCTTCAGGGACGAGGTATAAACCGTAACGTCGCGGCTCCCGGAGCCGAGGAGCCCCTCACGATACATCGACTCCCCACCTGGATCTATGGGCGGTCAGCGAGTGGAGCGTTGACATTTCTATGAATCCCCTGGCCTCATCATCGCTTGGGTACCAACCCTCACGTACCCTGCTAATTCCTCGTCGTAGCCCGAGTAGGGGGGGCTGGAGCGGCCGGCCACGGTTAATCCGCCGCGGACCACTAACTTGACGGACCCCCCCGTTACCCACCTATTCATCGATCTTGCCAATCCATCCAGCTCGGCGCGGAGGGGGGGCTCGTGCCACAGCCCCCCCCTGTACACCAGGTCAGCCCATTCCCGATCCACCAATCTCTTGAAGCGCAGCTCGGAGGGGGTGTAGACGAGCTTCTCCAGGTCCTTGTGCGCCCTTATCAACGCCAGCGCGGCGGGCGCCTCGTAGACCTCCCTGGACTTGAACCCCCCCACCGCCCTATTCTCCACGTGATCCACCCTGCCGAACCCATGCATGCCCACCAACTTATTCATCAATGAAATCAACTGCGGCAATTCCATTCTCTCGCCATTCACTGCGACGGGCACCCCCCCGCCCTCGAAGTCCACCTCCAGCCTCAAGTCCTCCCCCCCCACCTTGGCTGGGTTCACGGTCCACTTAAACGCGTCCTCGGGGGGGGCTCCGCCCAGGCGTCCTCCACCTCCGGCCCCCCCTCTATGCTCCTAGTCCAGAGGTTATCGTCTATGCTGAACCTGCGTGAATCTTGGGGATCGGTATCCCATGCCTCTCCGCGTACTCCAACTCGCTTTTCCTATCCATTCCCCCCCAAATCCTGGCCGGGGGCTATTATGAGCAGGTCGGGGGATAGCGCCTTGATGGTCTCCTCAAAGCGTATCTGGTCGTTTCCCTTCGACGTGGCTCCATGAGCGACCGCGTCGCCGCCCTCCCTCCTCGCCACCTCTACCGCCTTCTCCGCTATGAGTGGGCGCGCCAAGGCAGTGCCGAGCGGGTACTCATCCTCGTATAGCGCGTTCATCATTATGGCGGACGCGACCGGCTCCTCCGCGAACTCCTTCTTGGCATCTATCGTGTAATGCTTCAGGACGCCCAGGCTCTCCGCGCGGGAGGCGATCTCGCCGAAGTCGTCCTCCTGCCCCCCCACGTCAACGGTAACCGTTATCACGTCGGCGTTGAACTTATTCTTCAGCCAGTGAATGGCGATCGTCGTGTCGAGGCCGCCCGAGTACGCGAGGATTATCTTTGATGGTTTTTCGCCGGTTTTCAACGTCGTTCCAGATTATCCATAATTGGATCGATGGACTATTGTTAATAAATATTTCGGAGAAAGCCCGGCGAAGACAGGATTGAATAACCATGAAGGGGGAAGGCGGGGCTAGACTGGGTATAGAGGCGCTGAGCCCAGCGCCTCCGCCTCATCGAATCCCAGTGCTATGTTCATGTCCTGAACCGCCTGCCCCCCCGCGGCGCCCTTCATCAAGTTATCTATGGCGGAGAACACTACGAGTCTCCCCCCCATCCTATCATCTATCTCGAAGCCTATGTCGGCCAGATTGCTGCCGATCACGTACTTGACGTCGGGGTAGCGCTGATAGCCCGCCCTATCCTTCACCAGCCGTATGAAGCGCTCACCTCCATACATGGACCTATAGGCGGCCCAGACGTCGGGCTCCGAGACCTCCCTGGAGAGCCAGGCGTGGCCCGTGGCCAGGATCCCCCCCCGCACCAGGTCCACGGCGTGGGGGGCGTGAAGGCAGCCCTAACCCGCTCCCCCCCGCTCACCAGCCCCCCCAGCTCCTGCTCTATCTCCGCTATGTGCCTGTGATGCACCACCTCGTAGGGCCTCACCACGTAGGTCCTGAAGGGGGGGTGCATGTCGAGGCGGGAGGCTTGAGAGCCCGCGCCTGAGCTGGATATCTTCACGTCTATCACGAGCTCCCCCCCACATCCACCAGCCGGGCCCCCCCTGTGGGCGGCGCCAGTGCCAGTATTGAGGCGGTCGCCATGCAGCCGGGAACAGCTATCAACTTGGCCCCCCCCTAAGCTCGCCCCCCCTATGCAGCTCCGGCAATCCATACACGGCTCGACCGAGCAGGTCGGGGGGGTATGGGTGGCCCCCCCCGCTCCATCCATACCACTCAGCATAGGCGCTGGGGGGGTCCTTGAGGCGGAAATCTGCGGATAAGTCTATCACGGTCAAGCCGCTCTCCACGAGCCTCGGAACCCATTTAACGCTCTCGCCGTGAGGCAGCGCGAGGAACACGACGTCTGGGTCGCGCTTGAGCACGGAATCCAAGCTGGGCTCCGCGAACGCGACGCTCAGCCTGCCCCTCAGGTTGGGGTGCACCCTGAACGCGTACTCCCCCTGTGCTCCCTGGACGTTATGCATGAAATATCGACGCCGCCGTGGCCCACCAACAGCCTGAGGAGCTCGCCGCCGGTCACGCCGCTCGCGCCGACGACGCAGGCCCTTGCCCTATCCATGCAACCACCTGGCCAAGGCGGCGGCCAAGGGATGAACGGCCTCGCTTGTCACCTCAATCGATGCATTGAGTCCAATCACCAGGGGGGGAGCTCATCGCCGTCGACTCCCAGGAACACGTCGCAGAAGACGCACCCAGCCCTCTCCGCCGCGTATATTGCCTGCTCCTCCAGCCCGGCGCAGCCGCTGCACTCGCCGCCGATTACCCTGGCCTTCACTATGCTTGCCGGCTCCGGGATCAACACGTTGACCTTGGCCAGGGGGGGGTTATCTATGTACAGCCTATGCTCCGCCACGGACTTACCCCCCCAGCCCAACCAGTGACCGCCCCCCCGTCCAACCCCCCCAATGAGGGCGTGAGCGCCCCCCCTATGTACCTCAACCCCCCCTCCTCCTTATGGCGTTGGAGACAGGCTCGGGGGGCGAAGGCCACCACCGGCCGGGGGGGCGATTTATCCCCCCCAGCTCCCTGTAGAGCAGTAGCCTGTTTATGGTCAATTCATACGCCCTAGGCGGGTTGGCGGCCCTCTCAAAGAGCGCAGATACTGCGTAAGCCTTAACCGCATCGCCGACTAGCACGGCTGCCGCGGCCCGGCTTGGCTCTAGCTCCGCGTCGATCAAGGAAAGCGGGAAGGGGGGTGACTCCCCCCCTTGACCTCAATTCATCTATTAGGAGACGCTCGATGGGGGGGCCCAGCCCATCCGTTACCAGGAGGAGATCCGAATCGTGGAGTCCTCTCATTGTCGTTCCATCAATATATCCCCGGCCCATATAAATAGCGACCGGTTAATTAAAGTTACCGTCAATAATCGCGCCATGCTCCTCTGGGCGCTACGTGAGGGATTGCGGAGACTATGTTGGACGAAAATATTTATATTTAAACGCGCGGGGGGGACCGGCGGAAGCGATCTAGATGGAACGATATCAATAATATACGACGCGGCCAGGCAGGAGGAGAAATTACTGATCCGCGAGCTCTCCCGCCGCGGCGCCTCGGTGCGGCCGGTGAACCTGGACGACGTGGAGCTGGGCCTCGATGGACCGCCGGAGCGGCTTGGGCTTGCCGTCATGAGGCCCGTGAGCCACATGAAGGCGATCTTGATCGCAAGGATGCTTAACATAACCGGGATCCCAACGATCAACAGCGGGGGGGAGTCCATGGAGCTCTCCTGGAACAAGGCGCTCTCTCTAGCGGTCCTGAGGAGGGCGGGGGGGCTGCCCGTGACGCCGAGCGTGTTGGTGATGGGGGGGAGGAGTCAAGGCGGACGTGGATTACCCGGCGATCCTGAAGCCAATACAGGGATCGTGGGGGGGCAGGATGGCCAGCATGGTTTGGAGCAGGGACGAGCTATCGCTGATATTGAGGCATAGATCGGCCATGGATCCCCCCCACGCGCGCCCGGCGCTGCTTCAACCGTTCATAGGGGACGGCACGGATTACAGGGTGTTCGTGATAGGCGGCGAAGCGTCGCCGGCATGAGGCGGAGGCCCCCGAGCGGGGATTGGAGAAGCAACGTGGCGAGGGGGGAGGCAAGGCGGAGGCCGTGAGGGTTGATCGCGACATGGGGGGGGAGGCCGCGGCGAGGGCGGCCGAGGTGCTTGGCCTGGAGTACGCCGGGGGGGTTGACTTCCTGATTGGGGGGGATGGGCTTATGATAAACGAGGTGAACGCTGTTCCCGAATTCAAGGGATTGATGCAGTCGACGGGCGTCGACGTGCCCGGCCTGCTGGCCGATTACTTAATTGAGGCAGCCAAGAGGGGGGGGTTAATTAATGGATGTCAAGTCGATAGAGGATTCGCTGATGGCTAGGTACTACGCCAAGAAGCCCATAACAATAGATCGCGGGTTCATGCAGTACGTGTGGGACTCCTCCGGCAGGAAGTACCTGGACGCCCACACTGGGTTCGGGGCTGCCTTCCTGGGCCACCGCAACCCCCCCAGGATAATCAAAGCCTTAACCGAGCAAATGAACAGGGTGATCACGGTGCCTTTAACCATGTACAGCGAGGCCAGGCTGAGTTCCTCTCAAGGTTCAGCGCCGCGCTCCCGGCCGGCTTCGGCAAGGTTTTCCTCCAGAACAGCGGCGCGGAGGCCGTGGAGGCCGCGTTGAAGGCGGCGCGTAAAATCACGGGCAGGTCCTCGTTTCTCTCCTTCCACGGCTCCTTCCACGGGAGAACGCTGGGGGGCGCTCTCCGTTACCGGCAACGAGAAGTATAGGAGGGCGTTCGAGCCTCTGCCCTACCCCCCCGTAAGGTTCGCACCATTCAATTCGGTGGACCAGGTGGATAAGTTGGTGACGGAGGACTTGGCCGCAGTGATAGTGGAGCCCGTGCAGGGCGAGGGGGGCGTGAATCCAGCCAAGCCGGAGTTCATGAAGCGCTGCGCCAGGCCACTGAGGAGAGGGGGGTGTTGTTGATCATTGATGAGATACAAGCCGGCTTTGGTAGGACTGGGCGCGTGTGGGCGTTCCAGGGACTGGGCGTCGAGCCGGATATATTCACTGCGGGTAAGCCAATAGCCGGGGGGCTGCCCATAGGCATTGCAGTGGTTAAGTCTAAGTTCGGCGACGTGTTTGAGCGGGGGAGCATGGAAGCACGTTCGCGGGAATCCCCCCCTCGTCATGGCGGCGGCGGCCGCGGCGTGGACGTGTTGATGGGGGGGGAGGACGTGCCCCCGCAGGGGCGCGAGCTCGGCGGTAGGGCAATTAAGTCGCTGCAGGAGTTGAGGGCTAGGGCGGTGTTGAGGGTGAGGGGTTGGATTGATGATTGGAATCGAGCTGAGAACCAGGGCGGAGAGGTACTTGGATGAGTTGATTAAGCTCGGAGTGCTCGCCAGCGCGGCAGGCGGGGGGGGATCCACGATTAGGCTTCTTCCCCCCCCTTCTGCGTGAGCGATGAGGACGTGGACCTCTTGAGGAGCGCCTTGGAGACCGCCTTGGGCAGGGAGGGCTAGGAAAGCAGTTCCTCCACGGCCCTCCTATACACCCTTATCGACGCCAGGTAATCCCGTATGGATACGTACTCCACGCCTGAGTGGGAGAGAGAACCGTCCCCCGGCCCGTAGGCCACCATGTTCGCCGTCAACGCGTACAGCTCATTCATATCGCTCGTCCCCCCCACTTCCTGGCCGGCACCGGTTTCCTGCCCAGCGCGGCTATTATTGACCTAGCTATGGCCCGGGACGCCGGGTTGGCCACGTCCACCTCAACGGGGTCCACGCATTTCCCGGCGGATATGTAGACGCCGAGCCTTGGCTCCAAGCCACTCAATGCCTGGAGCAGCTCCTTACATGATTTTCCAGGCGGTATCCTGACGTCCACCACCAACTCGCACCTGCTTGGAATCACGTTGCCGGCGGTCCCGCAGTTAATCATCGTGGGCGTGGCCAGGTAATCCTCGTATCTCCTCCCGACCCCCCCGAGCGCGGCTGATACGCCCCCCCGTAGGCCTTCATTGCTATCAGTATGGCATTGGAGGCGAAGTCCGGATTGGAGGCGTGCCCGCCCCCCCGCGTCTCCACAGCAATGCGCAGCCTGACGCTGCCCCCCCTGTACTTGGTGACGACCCTATCTATGCCCGTCGGCTCGCCCACTATTATGAATGATGGGCGCGGCGCAGATTCGCTGCTCACCAAGAATGATGTGCCCAGGCTCTCGCCCTCCTCCTGGACGACCGCCGCCAGGACAAGCGTTCCCCCCCTCTCGACGTGGCTCTCTAGGAAGGCGAACGCCATAGCCATGAGGGGAGCCTTATCATCGCTCGCGCCCCCCCTCCCGATCAACCTATCCCCCCCATCAAGTGCCACATCCATGAATCCAGGCACGGTGTCCATGTGGGCATGCAGCCAGAGGATGGGGGGGACCGCTTCCCTTGATGGCAACCACGTTCCCCCCCGCCCCCCCGTCAATGAACGGCGCCTCCCCCCCCATCCCGGACAGCAGCTCGAGGAGGTACTTCGCCATCTCGTCCTCACGCCCGGTGGGCGAGTATATCTCCACTGCCTCCCTCAACGCAGCCACCTTACGGTCCTCGCCCATCATTAAGCGCCCCCCCTCCGCGCGGCGAGCATCAATAAATCGACTATCCTCCTCGCCACGTTAACCCCCCCGGTCACCCGCATCACGTTCTTGAACTCCGGCACCACGTTGACCTCCAGCACCTTATACCCATCCCTGGACTCCACCACGTCGACCCCCCCGGCGTAGCTGGCCTTTATCGCCTCGGCCGACTTGACCCCCCCGATATCCTCCAGCTCCGGGCTTAATTTAGCGGCCTCCGCCCTACCTCCCCCCCTCGCCGTGTTGGTGCGCCAATCATCGCCGGGCGAGTACCTGTATATGGCGGCGACCGCCTCGCCCCCCACCACGGTTATCCGTATATCCCTACCGGGCTTGTCTATGAACTCCTGCGCCACTATTGACCCGCTGGATGCAGATCCATGCCTCGCCAGCATCGCTAGGTCCTGCACGCCGTTGGCCAGGCCCACCATTCTTCCCCACGATCCCTGTATGGCTTAACTATAATGGGGGGGAAGCCAAGCTTTTCGGCCACTTCATCCACGTCGGCGCCGGCGTTAATTACTATGGACCTGGGTATGGGCAGGCCCAGCCTCGAGAGCGCGGCCATGGTAGCCGCCTTGTTGTTGCCCATAATTATGGAGACGAGGGAATTGATGGATTGATTCCCCAACGCCTCATTGATCTGGGCCACCAATTGGGTCCTGCGTTGACTGATGGTTCTGGGGGGGAACGCCAAGCCGCGCCGCGGCTCGCCGGGGGGGAGCTCGAGGTGATCGCCCGTGTTGATCAATTCATACCTGGCGCCCGCATTGCTTAATTCCCTAATCAGCAGCTTCTCGTCCTGCCTGATCATGTCGTGAAAGAGGAGTATTGTTTCAATTATAATCACCTACTCGCCCCCCCAATCCTCCTCCTCGGCGTTTATCAGCTTTAATTGAATTGAGTTGTTTTGAATGACCACCTGGTATTTCTGACCGCAGGATGGACAGGAGGTGAGCTCCCCCCCATCCAACGCGTCGTCGGGGGACGGGCACCTCGCCGCCGCATACCTGGCATGCCATGTTGGTGGGCATCTCTATACCAACATGAGGTAACTATTTAAGTATTGCGAGCAAGTAAAAAGCGTATGGTGGGTCCCGCTGAAAATCAATAGACGTGGGTCCCGGCGCCGCGCAGCGCGGCGGAGACTGGGGGGGACTCGGCGAGACCGTTGGCTATCACCACCTTGATCCCGGCGCCGCCCATTCGCATCGCCATGCGGAGCTTCCTCCTCATGCCGCCCCCCCCACCTCGCTGGATGAGAGAAGGGATTCATCGCTTGGATCCACCTTGGGAATCGGCGAGCCCCCCCCACCAGCACGCCGTCCACGTCGGTGAGCATCACGGCGTAATCCGGCATTACCGACCCCGCCAATGCCTCCATCACTTGATCGCTGTCCACGTTCAGCGGGCCCTTCGTGTCCTCGTCCATGGCTATCGGCGCTATTATGGGAAGGAAGCCCGCCGACGATACGGCCCTCAACGCCTCGGCATTAACCTGAATTATCTTGCCAGTGTATCCCCCCCCTCAATGACCCTCTCCCTGCCCCCCCGCTCGTCCACTATTATCAATCTATCCTTCCTCTTTGCGCGGAGGATGCCGCCGTCCAAGCCGCTTAAGCCCACCGCGTTCACCCCCCCATGGATTGGCTGAGGACACCAGGTCCTTGTTTATCTTCATCATGGCCATTACGTACACCGCGAGCGTCTCCAGGTCCGTGTAGCGGCTCACAACGCCGCTGGGGGGGCTGGTGACGAACCTGGGCGTCAAGCCCATCCTCCCCCCCAGCAGGTCGTTAACCATGTACCCACCCCCCCCATGAATCACCACCAACTCATTGCTTCCCGCCAGGCTGGGCAATTCCTTAATGAAGCCGCCCGCGCCCTTCCTTATTACGGAGCCGCCCAGCTTTACTATTATCCTCACGCATCGCTCTCATTTTTCTGGCTTAAAAATATATTCCATATATAGAAGGTAGAAACCCCCCCTCTTAATTCAAGGATTGCCGGGCCGACTCGCCGTTAATGCTCCTCCCGCTTCTCCAGCCTAGGGTGCAGGCCCGGTCCTCTGTACTCCGCCGTGGCTATGTCCTCCAGCGATATGCCCTTGGTCTCCGGCGTGAAGAATATGGTGAAGACGAAGGCGGCGAACGTGATTACGGCAAGGAAGATGAAGAACGGCAGCTTGCCCAGCGTTAGGGCTATATACGGGAACTCGAACGCGCTTAGGAAGGAGACGAACCTGGTTATGGCGGTTGCGCCGCCCATGGAGGTGGACCTAAGCTTTGTTGGGAACAGCTCTATGGCGTATAGCCCCCCCATCGTGTTGCCGGGGGGCCCAGGTTGCCCATCCCGTACCACAGCACCAGCCCTATTGTCCCTATCACCATGGCGATTAATCCCCCCCCAATCAACGCGCCCATGGCGACGAGAACCATGCCCAGGGTCGCGAAGCCGAAGCCGAGCAGTTGAAGCATTCTCCTCCCCCCCCACCTATCGTTCAGGAAGGCCGCGCCCATGGCGCCCAACGCCCCCCCAGGTATGTAGAGGAGGGCCGACATCAATATTGATGAGCGCCCGTGAAGCCAAGCATGGATATTATGGATGGGGCGTAGAGGCCGAAGCCGTAGGAGCCCACGTCGTAGAGTATCCATTGAACCCAAACCACTAGAGTCCTGATGGCGAACTT
This sequence comes from Thermocladium modestius JCM 10088, assembly GCA_001315925.1. Lineage (GTDB taxonomy): Archaea > Thermoproteota > Thermoprotei > Thermoproteales > Thermocladiaceae > Thermocladium > Thermocladium modestius. The sequence continues at coordinate 39,740 of BBBF01000007.1, forward strand.
CCCCCCCCTGAACAGCTCCAGGAACGAGCCCGGCTTAACGCTGGATAGCTTCCTGGTCTCCGTGTCCACAAGCTTGCTTATATCGTCATCCCCCATCCCGGTGGCATGGGACAGGGCCTTGGCCTCCTCGACGGACTTCTCGTCCGGCTTCACGGCCACCTTCCACCTACTCGACTCGGGCATCCTCGTCCTCACTATTATCGTTATCAATGCTATTACAGCGCCTATGCCGAGGGCCCACCTCCACCCATACACTGGATCCGCCAGGTAGAATGCGTACCCCCCCAACATGAAGGCAATGAAGGCGCCCACGCTCCAGAAGGTGTAGACCCAACCATAGCCCATGCCCCCCCTCTTGTTGGTGGGGGTACATCTCGGTGGCGTAGACGGGGGCTCAACGCGTAATCCGCCCCCCCAACTCCCCCCCAACCCACGAAGAATCTGTAGATTATCATTTGTATTATGTTGGTGGAAACCGCGCTCAGCGCGGCGAATATGACGAAGAACAGCAGGTCGAACGTGTATAGGTACCTCCTCCCCAGCCTGTCGGAGTAGTGGCCGAATATCAATGCGCCGAACATGGCCCCCCAACAAGGCCGCGCCCGTGACGAAGGCCAGCTCGAAGCTGTTGTACTGGAAGAATTTATAGTGTATAAGCGAGAACGTGAACACGCTTATTACGCTCAAGTCGTAGCCGTCCAGCATGTAGCCAAGGGCGGAGACGACTGTATACGTCGCCCTGCTGGGATAGCGTATTGTCTGACCCATGTTGAGGGGGGTTTTTAACATGCTATTTCAATTTTTCCCCAGCATTTTAAAAACACCAAATATAAATAAATAGTTTATTTATAAAACGAAACCCATGATAGGGAGTGAAGCCATTAAGCGGCCCAGGGAACTCGCCGCGCCCAGCCCGCCGCCCTGGCCACGGCGTCGCGCCACGCCCCCCGTACAACCTATCCCTCTCCTCCCTCGGCATCGCGGACTTGAACCGCTTATCCAATGACCACATGGAGGCAACATCATCCAAGGACCACTCGCCAACTGCTACCCCCCCCGCCAAGTAGGCGGCTCCAAGCGACGTGGTCTCCACATTGACCGGCCTCAACAAGTCTATCCCCCCCGCCACGTCGGCCTGCAGCTGCATGAGGAAGTCACTGCTCGAGGCCCCCCCTCCATCCACCCGCAGCTCCCCCCCCAATGCGGCGCCTGAGTCCTCCATCAAGGACTCCAACACGTCCCTAGCCATGTAGGCGATGGACTCGAGGACTGCCCTGGCCAGGTACCTGGAGTCGCTGCTCCGAGTCAACCCTATCAACAATCCCCTGGCGTACCTATCCCAGTACGGCGCGCCCAGCCCGGCGAAGGCCGGCACCAGGTAAACCCCGCCGTTATCGCTCACTTGCCTGGCGAGCTCCTCCACCTGGGAGGGAGACTTGCTGCGCCTATATCCATTAGCCACTGTATGGCCGCGCCCCCCGGCGAACATGCTGCCCTCCAAGCGTACGCCGCCGAGCCGGGCCTCGTGGAGTAGAAAACGGTGGATATCAAGCCATGCCTGGACTCGATTATGTCCCCCCCGCCCGTGTTCATTAAGATGAACGTGCCCGTGCCGTAAGTCGCCTTCGCGCACCCCCCCCTCTCCATGCAGGCCTGCCCCCCCAAGAGGGCTGCTTGTTGGTCCCCCCCAAAGCAGCGGCCACGGGTACGGGTCTCCCCCCCAGCAACTCGCTTGCCTCGGCCCCCCCGTGAAGCCGAAGATGGCTCCGCTGGGCATTGGTAGCGGGAGGGAGTGGAGCGGCGGGGAGCCCATTAATTGAAGCAACTCCCCATCCCACTCCAGCCTGTGTATGTTGAAGAGCATGGTGCGGGACGCGTTGCTGTAATCCGTCACGTGCGAGCCGCCTCCCCTCTCGTTCACCAGCTCCGACCCTCCCCTGGTCAAGTTCCAGGTTATCCATGAATCCACGGTGCCGAACAACGCCTCCCCCCTCTCAGCCCTCCCGCGCAGGCCTGGCACGTTGTCAAGCATCCACATCACCTTCGGCCCCGTGAAGTAGGGATCGGGAATCAAGCCGGTCCTCCTCCTAACCTCGTCCCCGTAATTGGCCGCCAATTCATCAACGATGGGCGACGCCCTCCTGTCCTGCCACACTATGGCGTTGAGCAGGGGCTTCCCGGTGGAGGATCCCAAACCACCACGGTCTCCCTCTGATTGGCTATGCCCACCGCCCTAAGCTCAGCCGGGTCGATCCCGCTTTTCGCCACTGCTTCCCGCATGACCGCCTTGACGTTGCTCCATATCTCCAACGCATCGTGCTCCACCCAGGAGGGGGGGCGCGGGTAGATCTGGGAGTGCTCCCTCCTGCTCCAAGCCACGACCCTCCCCCCCCTGGAGTCCACCACGGCCGCCTGGTGCTCGTCGTTCCTTGATCTATGGCCAACACGTAGCTGCCCGGCACTGCCGGAAACCGGGGGGGGCCAGCGTTTAAAGCGTTCCCGACCTCGGGCCCTCGTGACCGCTCCGGCGGGCAATGACAAGACTTAAAATTATATTAATTCTATCACGGCCCATGTCGATAGGCGAGAGACTGAACTCCCTTCCATATCTGGAGAAGTGGCTAGTCCTGGGAGTCATCCTGGGAATCGTGGCTGGGCTCTCCTCGTTGACGTTCTACTTCGCAATAAAGGCCATGGAGTACGTGTTCCTCACCCACTTGGTGGGCATGTCTATTCCAAGGCCGCTTGGAGAAGGGGGGGAAGCCTGGACTTCCTGTTCAGGGCGGGTAGGTACTACTTGATCCCCGTATCCATGGTCATTGGGGGGGAGCCATCTCCGGCCTCCTCGTCTACACCTTCGCGCCGGAGGCGGAGGGTCATGGCACGGACGCCGCAATATCAGCCTTCCACTACAGGCAGGGAAAGGTGAGGTGGAGGGTCATCCCGGTCAAGCTCATTGCCTCCGCCGTGACCATAGGGAGCGGGGGGGGAAGCGCTGGGAGGGAGGGACCCACGGCACAATTATCGGCGGGGGGGATTGGGTCCATGATGCTGACCTGCTGGGTCTCTCGCCTGAGGACCGGAGGAAGGCGGTGGCCGTCGGCATAGGGGGGGCGGGGGGGATTGGAACCATATTCAAGACTCCAATAGGCGGGGGGGCAATATTGGCGGCCGAGATACTCTATAGGAGGGACTTGGAGACCGATGTCATATACCCCTCCATAATCGCGGCCGCGGTGGGCTACTCCATATTCGGCTCCGTGGTGGGGGGGTTCACTCCCATCTTCGGCAACTACTTGGGAGCGTTCAATCCCTTCAGGCTGCCCCTATACGCCGTGCTGGGCCTCGTGGCGGGCGGGGGGGTGGGTCTGCTCTACATAAAGTCGTTTTACGGCATTCAAAGAGCATTCAGGAAGGCGGCTCTCTCGCCGTACCTGAAGCCGGTGATTGGAGGAGCGGGGGGGCTGGGTTGATCGCGCTGCTGGCCCCCCCGGAGGTGATGGCGACTGGGTACGGATGGATTAACTTGCTGGAGTACGAGAGGCTGGGCGAGATCGTGTCCATTACGGCGGTGCCCATTGTCGTCCTGCTCCTCCTGCTGCCGTTTCTCAAGATACTGGCCACGGATCTAACCATAGGATCCGGGGGGAGCGGGGGGAGTCTTCGCTCCCGGCATGTTCATCGGGGCGTTCCTGGGCGGGGGGACTTGGGCTCTTGTTCCATTACTTGTTCCCCCCCCAATTGGTTCCCTCCATAGCTCCATTCGTGATAGTGGGAATGATATCCCTCTTCGGCGGCGCGGCTAAGGCGCCCCCCCTCTCGGTGCTGATAATGGTTACGGAGATGACGGGCAGCTTGCAACTGCTTCCTGGAGCTATGATAGCCGTGGCGATCTCCTACATAGTGACGGGCAACAACTCCATCTACAGCTCGCAGGTCCCCCCCACGAGGAGAGAGTCGCCGGCACACGCCGATGAGTACGAGAGATCCATGCTGGCCACGATAAAGGTGGCTCAATGCAAGCTTAGGGATTTAAAGGTGTATGCGTACTCCTCGGTGGAGGATGCGGTCTCCATCATGACCCAGAACAACCTCCTCTCCATCCCAGTCATAGACGGCAACGGCGGTTTCATAGGCATCGCGTACCTGAAGGACCTGCTTGGAAAAGTGGGAGCGGTGGGCGCCTTCGCCGTCCGCGGCGTGCCCACTGTGGGGGGGTTGAGGAGCAGCTTGGAGGAGGCTTGGGAGGTCATGGCCAAGACCAAGTCCAGGTGGGTCCCCCCCGTGGTGGAGGGGGGGGAAGGCTGCTGGGGGGGTGGCCATGATGGACGACATGGTCGAGGCCTACAGGAAGGAGGCTGAGAGGCTGAAGCAAATGCCGAGGCAAGCAGGGGGGGAGGCGGCGTGACCCTCTATTTACTAATCCACCTTCAGGAACGGCGATGCTAGGAACGCGGCTAGGGATATGGCTATCACGGCCGCGAGCGCCGTGGATGGATTGCCCTCGAACATGGCGCCAAGAAGGGAAGGCACCACCGTGACGCCCAGATTCGTGGCTACGCTGTACATCGATGTGGCGAGGCCTGCCTTGGCTGGGTCCTCCACGTACTTAGTGGTGGATGTCATGGCCATGGACCAAAAGGCGTTGCCCATAGCGCCCAGGAGAAAGAAGAGGGCGGACAGGAGGGTCACGTCAGCCGTGAAGGCCAGGAAGAAGCCCAGTAGGGACGCCGTAATGAAGGTGAGGAGGCCCGTGGAAACCATGCCCAGCCGAACCTTGCCTGCCTGCTCAAGCAATGCCGGCAGCGACGCCGCCCCCCGATGGCGGAGCCAAGGAACGCGAGTCCCCCCCCAGTTCCCCCCCGCCGTAGATCAACGCCTCATCCATGGCCAAGCCATTGCGTTGAAGCATTGTGCTCGCTATTGAGCTGAACATGACCGACAGGGACGCAACGGCGAAGCCAACGTACCAGTCTTCAGCATTCCAACCTTGAACGAACCCCCCCTCAACGATCTCTCGTAGCGGGCCGGGTACCGGCCGGAGACCGCCGATAGCCAGGCGAGGGCTATCACGGATAATGCGGCGGAGGCGTACAGGCGCCGCGGAGCCCCCCCCACTCCACGTAAAGCCTCGCGCCCAGGAGGGAGCCGACCGCCATGCCTAGGAACAACACCCCCCCCACGCTCGCCCCAACCACCGCGTGGGGGGGCCTACCGCCGGGCGCGGCTTGGGCTATAGACCTATCGGCGCCAATGCTAGTGGGTAAGCGGCGGCAGCCACGCTCTGCAGCGCAAGGAATGAGACGTAGCTCACCGCCACGGCCCTGCCCACCAGCCCGATCACGGAGAGGACGGCGGAGGCTAGGAGCACTCGCCTAACCGTTAGGCGGGCGGAGAGCCACCCAGCCACGAGGCCCAGCACCACCATTGCCAGCCCGTACTCGGACACGGCGAACAGCACCGCCCCCCCAACGCTTGAGTTGAACCCCCCCGACGCCAGCGCCGGAACTAGGGGGGGAGCCAGGAGGAACCAGCCGAACCCTATGGTGAATAGGAGGAACCAGAGGGGAAGGAGGTCCAATGTACGCATGGATTCATCTTCACGTGCGGTTTTTAATTTTTGCCGGGAAGCACGGGAGGGGGGGTTAAGCATAAATAGTTAATCGACGTTCCTGCTGGAATGAGCGAATCCAAACAAGGGGGGGTTGACGTGATCATAATAGGGGGGGCGGCGTTAATGGTTTGTTCACGGCGCTCGACTTATCACTGAGGGGGGGTTCAGCGTAGCCCTACTGGAACGGGGGGGCGCGGTGGGGGGGAGCGGGACCAGCGATAAAATGCACGGCCTCCTCCACAGCGGGGGGGCCAGGTACGCGGTGACGGACCCCCCCAAGGCGGCCGCCGAGTGCGCCAGCGAGAACGAGATAATATCCAAGATAGCCCCCCCCACGCCGTCGACGATACCGGGGGGGGCTGTTCGTGGCAGTGGATAAGGCCGATCTTGAGTTCGCCGAGCGATTCTTGAAGGGACTAGACGCGGCCGGGATAAGGCATGAGGAGACGGATCCCCGGGAGACGGCGAGGGAGGAGCCATTCCTCACCCCCGAGGCCAAGCTAGTAGTTAGGGTGCCCGACAAGGTGGTGAGGGCCAGGGAGCTCATGGGGGGGAGCGCCGCCCTTGCCGCGCATGACGCGGGAGCCTCATTATCCAGGACGCGGAGGTGGTTGGCATTGAGACCGGGGGGGGAGGTGAGGTCGGCGCCGTGATTGTTAGGGATGCGTTGAGCGGGGGGGATAACAAGCGACTGGAGGCTAGGGCCGTGGTGAACGCGGCTGGGCCCTGGGCCCCCCGGGTGGCCGCCATGGCCGGGATCCAAGTGGACGTTATGGCCACCATGGGGGGGGTGATGGTGGTCTACGACAAGTTGCTCAGCAACGCCGTGCTGAATAGGATGAGGGTGCCGTCGGACGGCGATATAATACTGCCGTACGGGGGGGGCGATCCGTGGCCGGCACCACCGCATTGATAGTGGAGGACCCCCGACTCCGTGGAGATAAGCGAGGAGGACGTGGAGCTGATAACGAGGGAGGCGGCGGCCCTGGTTCCGGCCATAGCCAAGGCCAGGCCCGTCAGGGCGTACGCCTCTGTGAGGCCGTTGATAAAGATGGAGGGGGGGGTGGACGGCAGGGAAGCCACGAGGGATTTCGCCATAGTGAGGCACGCCAGGCCCAGGAATTTGATAACCATAATTGGAGGCAAGTTCACCACGGGCAGGTTAGTGGGGGGGAGCGGGCGGGGGGGAATGAGGCTGCCGCCATACTGGCTCCGACAAGCCGTCCCGCACAGCCGAGCACCTGCTCCCGGGGGGGGATCCATACGAGAGAGCGAGGGACTTGGAGCCCTACCTCAGGTCCGCCGTGACGTCGCTCAGGGGGAGCATGGATGAGGAGCATGGAAGGACGGCGGCGTACACGGCGTTGCTGGGGGCGATCTCGAGGGAATCCAGGAGGAGGCTTGGGTGGTCCTAGTGAGTGAGTTAACGTACGAGGGGTCATTCAACGTGGGCAAGCCGGCGGGCGAGGTAATGGAGTTCATTAGGGATCTGGGCCGGGTGGCGCCCTGCATACCCAACGTCGTGTCCCACTCTGTGGAGGGGGGGAGGAGGGGGGGAGGGTTAAGTTCAGGGTGGATTTGGGGGGGGATGAAGTCCCCATAGCGGAGCTGAGGAGGGTGACGGCGGATACCGAGATAGAGGTGACGCCAATCGAGGGGGGGCCTCCTACATCATAAGCGGCAGGGCCGCTGGCGGCAGCGTGAAGGTGGAACTCACGCTCACCGTGAAGCAGGGAGTGGGTGGGTCCACGGTTGAGTGGAGGGCCAAGGCTTCGCTGAGCAGGGCGTTGGCCATGGTGAGGCGATTCATAGATCTGGACTCAATGGTTAGAAGGATAGCGCAGGACACGGTGAGCGGTATAGTTAAGTGCATGGCGGGCTCATCACAACCCTGAGAAAGCGGGGAGGGGGAAAGCCAAATGTTTATTACCAGCATTAAGCCGCCCCCCCTACATGATTGAGCGGGCATTGCTTGGGGTAGCGTATCCCTTGTTGGTTTTGGCCATTGCTTACCTGCTGTTCGCCAGGCTGTGGAGGGGGACTCGGGGATGGGTGTTCGTAGGCGTGGGCTACATGTTGCTGGCATTAGTAATTCAAATCCCGATACAGGAGGCGCCCGGGGCGGCTCTGGTCTTGACGCATGGGTTGATTGGCGCGGTCGCCGCGGAGCGGGAGTGGGGGGGACGCGTTGGCCGTGTACGCCGGCGTGGTGGCGGGGGGGTGGCCCAGGAGGCGGCGAAGTTCTTCGCTGTGAAGGACAGGGAGGAGAGGGCGGCGCTTTGGATAGGTTATGGGTTCGCCATAATAGACATTGCCGTGCTGATCGCTGAGGTCGCCGTCGCCCTCATAACCTCCCCCCAACGTCTCCCTCCAAGTCGTGCCAATGGTGGGCCTAATACTTAATCCCGTAGTGTCTGCCATGTTTCACCCAGGCACTGCAATGTTCCTCAGGCTTATGCAGGGAAGGGGGGGCGGCGGGGGGGGCAGTGGGGGGGCTACTGGCTACCACGCTGGCCCACGCGTACATTGACTCGCTCGCGGCCTACATAAACTACGCCGCTGCGCTGGCTGTGATTGGGGGGGAACGGGAATGTATGATTTGGTTGGGTTATTGTGGTCATCATCCATCGCCATCTCTGCGGCGTTCCTCTTTGTTGGGGGGGTGCGGGGGGGGTTGGGGGGGGATTGCCCAGCCCCTCCCGGCATTGATTGTGGTGGGATCCTCAAGGTTTTTACGGCCGCGTTCCAGTCCCATTCATGGCCTCTCGCCTGCGATTTGCTGGGCTGGCAGCCGCCGCGCTGGCTTGGGTCGTCATACTGGCCAGCATAGCGTTGAATCCGTGGTTCGTGTTCGTTAGGAACGCGTTCAGCGACTTGGGTGGTCCCCCCCACGCGAATTATCCCTGGGTCTACAATTACGGCTTGATCGGTGTTGCCGTGCTCACGTTCCTCTTCTCCGCTTACCTGCTCTCCACGTCCAGGAATAAGGTAGAGGCAGCGGGGGGCGTCGTATATTTCCGTGGCGGCGGTGTTCCTGGCGTTGATTGGGGTTTTTCACGAGGGGACCTACCCCCCCACGTGTTCGTGTCGCTTTGGTTCTTCGTTCAATTTGATCTGGCCATAATGGCTTGGAGCATCGGCGCCGCCATGGCCGGGGGACAGGGCGGGGTGGCCTCTCTTCCTGCTCGGGGGGGCGGCGGCCCCCATCCCGGCCGCGTTATTGAGGTGGCCGTCAGCGGCGACGTTGGAGGCGTACGGGGGGGTGGCCGTTATAGACGTGTTCGTCATAGCCGTCACGCTGCGGCGCCCACAGCAGGCGGTTAGGACAGCGAGGCCATTATGATGAATATGAACCCCAGCTCCACCAGCTCGTAGGCCCCCGTACAGCTTCAACCGGCGCGGGGGGGTGGAGAGCCTGCCCAGGTACCCCCTGTAATAGGCGAACGCCCCCCGCCCAGTGAATCACCGCGAACAGTGCAAGGGGGGGAGCCATTAGCGGTGAACCGGCCAGTAGCAGCATCATGGCGGCGTAGTAGAGGGCCTCGTATATGGAGATGTACGTGCCCGGCGTCCTGGGAATCGCCTCCCCCCTCAGCCCCCCCAGGTAGGCGCCGCCCGCGTGTATGGCAACCATGACTGCGCCGAGGCCGTACGTAATTGGGAGGACGGGAATCACGGGGGGAGGAGGGAAGCGGATCCGTATTAAGGGTTTCCCTAGTTACCCACATAATGGAGCGGCTGCGGCGGGTAACGTGACTCGATCACGGGTTCCTCCGGCGTGGAGAGGATGAATTGGTGGACCGGGTGGGATTTGAACCCACGATCTCCCGCGTGCAAGGCGGATATCCTTCCAGGCTAGACTACCGGCCTCATTCATGGCCTTGGATACATCCTTTTAATGCTTTTCGCGGCTAGATGGGCCCATCAACCGGGGCCTCACCTTGGACAAGACCCTCTCCGCCTCCTCCCTCGTCAATTCATGCCTGCTCCACTTATACGCGCCGTAGTAGGGAATCACGTGGAAGTGCACGTGGAAGACCACCTGCCCCCCCGCGTCGGCGCCGTTGTTCTGGAGGATCCTGACCCCCCCAGTGGCGTTGAGGGCCTCCTTGACCGCCATGGCCACCTTCTTCGTTACCTCCATCACCTTGCACAGCACATCATCGGGCAGCTCATAGATGTTCTCGTAGTGCCGTTTAGGCATGACTAGCAGGTGGCCCTCGGAGGCGGGGGGGTACTTATCCAGTATCGCCACCACGTCCTCGTCCTCGTACGCCACGTACCCCCCCGGAGCCGACCCGCTTATTATATCGCAGAAAACGCACATCCCCCCCCAGCGCCCCCCCCGCTCCACGCCTTATAATTATTGCTGGCGGTCCTCCTCATTGCCTAAATAGTTAAATCCACGTGATCGAGTCGACCCCCATGATAGAGATACCGGTGGCGTTCATAGACCCGCCCACTGGGGGGGATTTGGGCGGGCCGCCGGGCTCGATTAATCGCTTGGAGCAGGAGGCGGGGGGGAGGCGATGAAGAGGCTGGCAGAGCTGTACCCAGGCGTGCGGTTCCGCGAGCATCACGTGAGGAGCATGGCTGACGTCGAGGAGTTCCTGGAGGAGGAGGCGGGGGGGGCGGTTGGGTACCTCGTGTTCTCCCTAAACTCGATAGTGGGGCTTTTGGATCCCATTGCAATGAGCGGGAAGCCCACCGTGGTCATAGCCGAGCCTACGGAGGAGCGGGTGAGGCCCTCCTCGGCGTGAATAGGCCGCGCGGCTCCGGGCGCGCCATTGCTGTGTACACGAGGAACCCGGTGAGCGATTGGGCGTTGGGGGGGAGGGTTAAGCACTTGATAGCGTTGGCCAGGCTCAGGGAGAGCAGGGTGCTCTACATTGTGTCCCCCCCGACCTCTAAGTCCCACATAACCTGGCAGTTCCCCCTCAGTACCGACTTGTACTCGGTGTTCAGGAGCGTGGAGGCCATAACTGGGGGGGCATCGCCTATAGTGATGGACGCGGAGGAGTTCCGCTCCAAGTACATGGACCCGTGGGGGGGAGGAGGAGGCGGGGGGGCTGTGATGAAGGCATGGATCGAAGGAGCCATGGCCGTCGAAGAGCGCGACCTGAGCGAGGTGCTCAACTCGGCCAGGCTGTACCTGGCGATGAGGCGGGCAGCAGAGGAGCTTGGAGCGGCCGCGGTGGCCGTGGACTGCATATCCCTCTACAACTCCGGCCTGTTGAGGGCGTGGCCGTGCCTGGGCTACATGCAGCTCTGGTACGATGGGGGGGTGGCTCCCGTGTGCGAGGCCGATCCCTACTCCGCGATTCCAATACTGATCGGGAAGTACTTGCTGGGCAGGAATGGCTTCGTGGTGAACGTGGGGGGGATGGATGAGGAGGCTGGGGGGGAGTTCATTTACCACCACTGCTACGCGCCCACCAACCCCCCCCACGGCGGGAGGCCCGAGGCCGGCTACGTGATAACCACGGCTCACCTGGGGGGGTCTAAGCATGCATCAATCCACGTCAAGCTCCCCCCCGTGGGCGAGCCCGTCACGGCGGTCGGATTCAACCCGGAGGAGCGGGAGCTCTACATTCACGTCTCCAACGCGTTTATCAACGAGCACAGGCCGGAGGCGTGCGCCACCAAGCTGGTGGCTAGGGGGGGTGACGTGCGCGCAGCCGCGGGGGGGAATTGGAGGTCGAGGGGGGGAGGGTGGCACAGGGTCATCCTTTACGGGGGGGATCACTCGGCTGAGTTGGAGGAGTTCGCCGCGTTGCTTGGGTTGAGGGTAGTGCGCGAGGCTTGAAGCTGCCCTCATGGGGGGGGAGCTGCTTAAATATGTGGTGGGGGGGAGGCGTGGTCATGGCAATGGGCTGGGGGGGGCCTTGAGGGATTTGCTGGTGCAGCAGTTGTCCGCCTCGATCCAGATAATTAAAGGCATGATTGAGTGGATGAAGTACGTTGGCGAGGCGGGTAAATCAAGGGAGGGGGGGATTGGTGGGGGGCCCTACGGCAAGATGCTCGAGCAGATGCTCAATTCATACTTCAAACTCCTCTTCATAATTCTCAACTCCCTGGAGGTCCTCCTAACCACCTACTCCAGAGTGGATGCAAGGCTCGACGCCGTGGTTCCCCCCCGCATTGATGAGGCGCGGCGGTTGGTGAACGATGCTGCGCGGGACCTATCAATGGGAAGCATGGATGCCACGGCGAGGGAGTTGGAGGCGGCGGCCGAGGTCTTGCTTTCAATCCAAGGAACAATACTATCCAACACGCCGCCCTAGGATTCGCTTGGCCAATCAATGAATCTCCCGCCATAACGTGAGGCACCACGTTAAGCATCGTTGAATTAACGCTGTTCGGGTACCGCGCACCTCGGCTGGGGGGGCGCGAAAAAACACATGCAATCCGGGAAGCGGGCGATATATCCGTCATGTGCCGAATAATGCATTCCTTCACTGGATTAATTGCGTGTCCAATTTTTGGTAACGCTAAACGAGATTAATTTTCAATATTAATTTGAAGTCGTTATTGTTGTCGTTGGATTGCTAGATTATGGGCCAGCATTAGCCACGCAGTAATCTATCGTTGAGGTGCTGTTCATGAATATGGTGCCCGAATCGTAGTACTGGATGCCTTTCAATGGGGCCGCGCTTATTTGATTTATCAATTGATAAAGCCGGCCCAGTAGGGGGGGATTTGGCCACAACACCACCCACTCAATTCTGCTGCCCCAGAACTCGTAATCATTATAGAGACAACCGCCGAAGGCATCCCCATAATAGCTTTGCCCGGTGTATATGCGCATCCAAGAACCGGTCGGTATATCTATTTCTTGAATGGTTGAGTTACCCTCAGGCACCGCCAGCGGCTCATCGGAGCTGGACATGTATGCATTGACTTGCTGCCCGGCTCCAACGTTCTCGTTCGGCTTAAATATCCAGGTAAAGTTGGCTGCACCGCCGAGAGGACCGCCAGTGGTCTCAGGAGCGTATACCGAAATAGCAACTTGGGGGAATGCTTACGGTTGTCGACTCTGTTATTGAACCGCCGAAGGAACCGGACGCGCCGGATCCGCTGAAGCCCACGGCAAAGTTCAATCCATAGGATGTGGTGGTCGAGGAGGAGCCCAGGCTGTAGGATGGCCACCAACCGTAGGGTGCGGGCATGAATCCCATGTCCACGCGGGCCAAACGGCAATAGCCATCCGGCGCCTGGTAATTGGGGTTCACGTAACACTCATAGGAGGCATACGAGTCCTGATAAGATCCTCCCGTCATAATATACCCGCTGTTATTGATCAACGTGCTGCTTGGTCGATACTCCACGAAGTTGTAGATCCACGCGGGCACGTATGGGATCCCGTTTATGGTTCCCCGTATGTAGTTGGCCATCTCGATGCAGTAATCCACAGTGAATGTGCCGTTACCGTCAGACCCGAACCCCGGACCGGTCCAGTACAGGTAGCCGTTCTCTACACCGCTGAAGCCGGTGCTGGTACCTATGTCGTAGCACACGTCGTTGCCGCCGCTGGATTGCAGTTGGGCAATCGCTGGCTCAAGTTGAAGGCCGCCCACTGAGTCGACGCTTGCCCTGTCGATTATGCTGGACCAAAGCCCTAGCCTCTCCATGACTCCCTCCCCCCCACCTGTCTCCGCTATCATGAGGACTCGGGAACCCACCGGGGCAGCCACCACGTATCCCCCCCGCCGGCCCCCCCGTGGAGGTCCATGGGGGATGGCCGCTGGGGGCTCCCCCCCTAGCCTTGGCCCATAGGTAGGCCAGCTCCACCTCCACTGGAAGAGCTTGGGATGAGTTGACCCTCACCTCCACGAACACCTCCCTCTCCAAGAGGGGGGCTAAGTACCGTGCTGCCTCTGAGGCATTATTGCCCAACTCCCTCATTAAGTACCCCCCCCAGTCTATTACCACTACGGAACCCGCTGGGATGCTTCCAATCGAGTTGAGCGGGATGGGCTCGGCCCCGGGCAGGGAGGACTTTATATCCTCGACGAGGGATGGCGGGCCCACGACGTAGGCCGGCAGCGAGAGCCGAGGCTGGGGGGGCTGGGAGAGCGAGATAGATGAACGCGGCCCAGCACTGCCGTCCCTCAAGGCGTGTATTGTTGCAATGGCTGTTAGAATCACCAGCGCAGCCAGTATTAACGGTACCACGGCCGATCCGCGGCCATTGATTGCCCCCCTCCCCCCCCATTTGCACGGGATCTAGACAGCATCTAGGGGGGAAACATAGCCTCGACCTATTTAAACGTGGAGCAAGTCTGTTAGACAGAACACCATAATGTTTTAAAAATACAGTTAAAAAGCGGCCGTCGCACTTAATACATAAATCATATAGATATATAATAAGGTGTTTCACCATTCACGCATTAAGTCAATCATCCTCTAATTATGATTCCCTCTGCATGGTGGGGGGGCTAATCGTGGAATCCCTTGACGGAGGCAATCGCCCGCCCTTGCTCGACCGGGTGCTCTCCATATGTGGGAAACCACGCGTGGCTTCGGCGATGGCCCAGGTGTGTGAGCTGGTCCCACCCCCACACATGGTGAGGGGGGGACCGATAATCTGAAAGTTTTCCCCACCACGGTGGGGGGGATCAAGCCATGCAGTTCCCACGCAGCGCTGCTTCATTGCTCGCCGGCGCGTTGAAGACTGGTGCAACTCCCCCCCTCCCAGGGAGTGGGTGGGTTTGAGGTGCTGGCCTGCTCTGTTCATAGGTGCAGCAGCGCCTTGCTGGCGTAATCCCTAGCCTTCAATTGATAATTATAAACATTGATGAACTGGACGCCGTTCACCGTTGTTTCGGGGATGGATCGCTCGTGTATGTGGCCGTAGGCGAAGTACTTGACTGACCCGTTGAACGCCAGGTCCGACATGTCCTGCCCATCGAAGGCCAGGAAGAACCTATCCTCCCCCCCATCCTCCCTATCCAACTCCCTCAGCGGCACGTGGTGGGTGACCAATATGGTGGGCCTTCCCCCCCTCATGTTCCTCCTGATCCTCTCCTTGTTCTCCCTAGCGAACTCCCTGGAGTCTATGTCGACGTAGAGGCAGTCATTGAACCAGGCGGGGGGGCAGTCGCAGTAGCTGAACGCGCCCATGCAATTCGCCCTGATCCACTCCTTGCCGCAGCCATAGGGGTTGCAGTTTAGGTAATCCTCCTCCCCCCATAGCCGGGGGCGAAGGAGTAGTCGTACCAACCCACGTTGCCCACCACGTCGTAGTCCCCCCCAGCTCCGCCCTGCCCACCACGTCCAGTAGCTCGACGCCGAGCCTCTCTGCAAGCCTCCCCCCCGCCCTCTCAATCTTCGAGTACGCATCTCCATCCCTGGACCAGAGATCGTGATTCCCAAGCACCGCTATAAGCCTCGCCCCCTCCCAAGCCCTCCTCAACTTCCTGAAGAGTCTCTCCATGTCCCCCCCCAGGTTGCCTGAGTCAGTCAAGTCACCCGAGACTATAACCGCGTCGGGCATTGATGCCCTAGCCGCCTCCAGTATTGTACCCAATATGGGGGGGGAGGGGGGGACGTGGACGTCAGTGGCCAGCAATACCCTCATACTCGCACCGATTTCAAGAGCTTTAAACCTAAATAGCCTTATCGGTCGCCCACGGGAAGGGAATCCGCTGTCCACGTCCCCGCCGGGCCTGCAATACCTTCTTAGAGCCGCTCCGGGCCCCCCCTCGACCAACCCTCAAAGCCCGCCTGCTCAGCGATGCGAGCTACATCATTAATGATTGCTAGCCGAGTGGCCTACCATGCCCTTAATCGCTCCACCAAGCCGTCCCTATCGTATATCGCGACCTCGCCCTCCTCTATGGTGGCGAAGCACCTAAACCTCGCGGAGCTATCCACCCTCAAGTGGGGACCGTGGAAGGAGTAGCAGCCCCCCCCGGTCATGTGGCCATACAAGTGGAGCCTCGGCTTTACTTCCCGGATGAACTCCAACATTCTGATGGATCCCTCGTCCATAGTCATGCCTGGGTACGCCTCCGGCAAGTAGGGGGGGTTGGTGGGATACGAATATGTCTATGCCCCCCTCAGCTTCCCGATTAGCCTCATCAACTTCTCCGGGGACGTGTAGTACTCCCTCCTCCCGCTGCCTATGAGCCCATTGATCCCGGAGACCTTGATTCCGCCGGCCCTCACTATATGCCCATCGGGGGGGATGCTGTTCATTCTGGCCACGGCGAAGTTCTCGTGATTGCCGTACACCATTATCAGCTTCGCCCTCCTCGTTATCTCATGGAAGTCCTCGGGAGTCATCCCCTCGCCATTATCGCCCGCCGAAATCAGGTAATCAGGCTAAACTCATCCAACACGCCCAGCAGCCACTCAATGGACCTCATCTCCTCCAGCGAGTCGTAGCTCTTGTGAAGATCGCTAATGAAGAGCATCACGCCGTTTAACAATCATTCACCTTAAAATAACTAACGCATGCCCCCCCACAAGCGAATCGATATGCAGCCGCCCAACGCCCAAGTTACATTCCTCCCGCAACCATCAAATCCTTACCGCATGATGCCCTCCAATCCCCCCCAATCAAAGGACTTGCCCTCTTCTTTCTTATGTAACGCAGTTCATCGTTTACGAACCGAGTTGCCCAGAAACGGCCTAGCCCAAACTTTTCCCCCCCTCAACGGAGGCCCCCCCACGGCATTGAGCGGGCGACGTAGTTGTGGGGGGGCGGGGGGGATCCACTATCAATTACCTAATTAAGGAATCGAGACTTGTCGCGCACAGCATGCAAAAATATAAGGTTGGGCGGCGGGGGGGGTCACTGCATGGAGAGCAAGCGAGCTATCGGCAGGGGGGGAGCGCCCAGGGCATTGATAATCGCGTTAGTGGCGCTCTGGGCGTATGATCAAGTTATCTATTTTTATGGTGACCTCCACGACTTCGTCAGCTACGCCGTCGTGCCCACCGTCGTCGTAATAATGGGGCTCATTATGTTCTACCTACTACCGGGCAGGAGGCGAGCCGAGAGGCGACGGGTTGAGATAATCACGGGTAACTCCGAGGCTGAGATGAAGACCCTAGAGGAGAGACTGGATGAGTATAGGAGGAAGGCGGGCGACGATCCATCTAAGTTGCCGGACCTAGTGGAGAGACTCGCCTTCCTGTCCGTTTACTACAGGGAGAGGGAGCCGGAGAAGGCGGCCAATTACGCTAGAGAGGCCATGGCCTACCTCAACTCACCCAATTATCCAAGCAATGAAGCGGCATTGACGGTGAGGAAAATAGTGGAATTGATCATTTTTTCGCGAACTACATCCACCTAAACGGAACCTCCTGCCTAGCAGTGAGGCATTGCACTAGTTAAAATATATTATAAAAACGGCATTAAAAGCACAGAGTTTTTATTCTAAATTACTTCTTGGTTGCCATGAGGTGCCGCCAAGTGACTACATTGGGAGCATTGGTAGGCGTTGACTTGTATGAAGATAACATTGAGATCCTAGTTAAGGCTAAGGAGCTTTAGGGATATTGGCCCTAACACCATTAGGGATTACGTACATTAGGCAAGCCCCCCCAGCCGAATTAATGAATACTCGGCCCAGAGAGTATTACTCATGATTTAACGATTGGTGTTCAGGGCATGATTGGAACGATGCGTAGATGGTGAATGTGGTTGTTGAGGGCTTGTAGGTTATTGAGCCGTACCTCGTCGAGTACCCGCCATACGTCAACTCCATGTAGTAGACATTGTAGGGAACGCCGTAATTGAAGACAGTCCACGGAACGCTCACCACGACAGGCTCGTGGGGCGAGCCATCGAAGCTCGCCGGCACGCTAAACGAGCCGCTCCAGACTATGGAGCCCCCCGGGAATCATAGATAACCGCCTCAACGGAGCCGCCGGGCACCAGGAGGGGCGAGCCGCCTATCTGAACGTACGCGGTCCAATTATACGAATCGAAAATGGGCGCGCATTGATTAAAGACGACCCCCCCAGGCCCATCCACGTAGATCGAGGCGCCGCTTGAGTAACTGCCCAACCCAGTGACGTTGAAGCCCAGCAGATACGGGTAATAAAAGTAACTCCTCGAGGGATTGCTATACGGCACGGGCACCGCAGCAACGAGCAAATCACCGTAAGCCGGGTACGAAGAGGCATGGCCGACGCTAATGCTTATAATGCTTATCTGCGTAGCGGATACCTGCAGCCTAGCCGCCAGATTCGCGAGTATAAGCCAGGCGCGCTGAGTTGAGCGCCTAGCCTTGAGGCGGTGAGCGATATGATCAGCCTATGGGTATGGTGCCCATGAAGCCGAAGGGAGGGCTGTACGTCTGGATATTGCTAAACATGTATGCATACCCATGACCGCTGCCCTCGTAAATCTCGTCGAAGGGCACGTACCGCGGATGGACGCCGGTATACGCCTTGTATAGGCTCATGAACCGTTTATGTACGACACGTTGGCGGAGAAGTACAGCTGCCCGTTCTGCCCTATGGAGGACACGAAGGCCTCATAATCATATTGATCGGTGGGCCCGGTGATGCAGATCAACCGCAGCCCGGCAACGCCGAGGGTGCCCACGTGGTAGAGATACCCACCACTAGGTTGCCCAAGGCCGAAACTGAGGCTATTCCAGTTTTGAGCCCCCCCCACCTGGCTTGAGTACCCTATGAATCTGTAGGTCACGCCGGCCGAGGTGCCTTGGGTGATGCCGGCCGAGGCGTAGAAGTACACTGTCGCGGTAGTATATTGATTATAGTACGCGCTGAGGGAGCCGGCCAGGTAGTTCGGCGCCTTATCCACGACCCACGCTATGGGTATGTCCACCTGCGGCGTCTGCCAGGACCAGAGGAGGCTCCACCAGCAGCCCGCTGGGGGCCGGCGGCGTCGGCGCCTGCGCCGTTGTGCCCGCGGGTTTCTTCGCTGTTAGTGTTAGGTTCATCTTTATGCTTCCGTAGTTGAGCTTAATAATGCCCGCCACGGGGGTTGCTCAACGCATTGAGGGCGTCGCTTGGCTTGTATGTCGTGAACTTCATGTCATAGCGCACCGTGGATCCGTTGACGTAGGTGGCTATCACCTCGACGCCGGCGCCCTCGCCGCCCAGCCCCCCCTCGTCTATCCATCCCCCCCGGGCGACGTTGAGGAGGGCAGTCATGGGCACCCTGGCCGCCCCCCGTCGATCGTGTCCCGTTCCAGACCTGGATTAGGGAGTTGCCGTGCCCAGGCGGCGGCACTGCGAATACTTGGATAAACGCGTTCACGGGCCTCCCGCCGGCGTACGTGGTCACCACGATGCTCGGCGTGAGTAGGCTGAGGGAGTATGCCGCGAGGGATGCGAGCGCCAGCGCCGTGATTATGCCTATCAGGAAGTACTTGCCCGCTCTAGGCGTATTCACTCCCTCCTCTGCATTACTGCGCGTATTGGCGCGATTGCCTCAATTGCCATGGTCGTTAGCGGCGATCTGGCAATGCGTGTTTTAGCCTCCATAGGAATTTAAAGCAATACAGCTATTTAAATACTATATTTAGTCTGCTTCACAGACCAAGTATGTAATGGTGTTACCCCCCCGCATTCGGCAACGTGCTTGTCGCCTTATCCATCGCCCGCTCATTTCCCCCCCATCAATGCACCCTCAACTTGGCAGCATCACAAGCTTTGCTCAACCATGGCGAGCTTCGCGGCTTTTTATAATCCTATCTATGGGGGGGGTGCTTATCGAGAGGGGGGGCTCGTGGGGGGGCTTCATGGGGAAGGAGC